>NZ_JBAWSW010000018.1:0-53505 GCF_037104745.1 Bacillus sp. FJAT-53060 | reverse complement strand
CTAAAGCCACTACTTCTAATTGATTTCTTCTCTCTTCTTCACGTTTCGATAACATGTTCATCCCCCGCAGAATTGTGTTATTACCCTTATTATACAAAAAAGCTTGTAGACTTTGTCTACAAGCTGAGAACCCCAATAGATGGGGTTCTGGGTTCTTTTTTTATGCTGTAATTAATGTTGATTGAACATAGTGATAAAGAAGGTTGGCTGTATGGATCAGCGAGTCTTCATGTGTTCTTTCAAAAGCATGCGAGGAGTCAATACCAGGACCGATCAGTCCATGAATGATATCGTGACCGGCTCTAATAGCTGCTGAGGCATCTGAGCCATAAAAAGGATAAATATCAAGTCGGTAATCAACCTCATTCTCTTCTGCTAATGTCGCTAAATGCTTGCGTAAACCGTAATGATAAGGCCCACTTGAATCTTTCACACAAATGGACACACTGTATTCATCCGTTGATTGACCGTCGCCGATGGCTCCCATATCGACAGCCAAATACTCCACCGTTTCTTCTGGAATATTCGAGTTTCCGCCGTATCCGATTTCTTCATTATTAGAAATTAAGAAGTGCGTCGTATGTGGCAATGTGATGTTTTCTGTTTGAATGCGGTGAATCAATTGCAGCAATAACGCCACACTTGCCTTATCATCAAGATGTCTAGATTTAATAAAGCCTGAAGATGACACTTCTACTCTAGGATCAAACGAGATAAAGTCCCCTACTTGGATTCCAAGTGCTTTGACATCGTCTGCATTTTTCACCTTTTCATCTAGACGAATCTCCATATTCTCTTGGTTTCGTTTCGCCTTTCCAGCATCCTCATATACGTGAACAGACGTTTGATGCATGAGGATTGTCCCTTTATATGTTCGTCCTGATACTGTTTCAATTTCACAATATTCTCCTTCAATTGAGTTATATTGGAAGCCCCCGATTAGTGCAAGACGAATTCGACCATTTGACTTAATTTCCTTGACCATCGCACCAAGTGTATCAACATGCGCGGTCAGCATGCGGTGTTCCCCGTCATCCGATCCTTTTATTGTGGCAATTAATCCGCCTTTTCGATTTCGCTTTGTCTCTATATTCAAATCTTGTAAAAAACATTCAACAAAACCGATTATCTTTTCTGTATTTCCTGATGGGCTTGGAATTGATACGAGCTTTTGAATGAGTTGAACCGTTTCATTTACTTCCGTTGTCATTCGACATTTCCTCCTTTGTCTGAAAGCAATTCCTTCCATGTATACCTTTTTCAGCATCTCTTCTTAAAATATATCGCTTCGGGTTTCTGATGTCTAATGTTCTAATAGAAAAAATCCTTTCTCATTGAAAGAGAAAGGATTTACTCCTTAAGCTTCGTCTTGTTTCACTTTTCTTACGTTCCAAGCAAAGTATGCTGTGGTTGCCGCCATCATGATGATGGCAACTGTTCCAAGGATTGCTGCTTGATGCCATAGATAGCTGTAATCACCGCTTGCAATGATCGTTCTAAATCCATTGATTGTATACGTCATTGGAAGCAGATTATGAATGACTTGGAAAAATTTTGGTACAAGCTCAAGCGGGAATGTACCCGCACTTGCTGCAAGCTGAAGAACCAACATAATGACAGCAATGAAGCGTCCTGGGTTCCCCATTGTTGTCGCCAGAAGCTGAATGATTGCTAAGAAGGTCAGACTGACGATGATTGCAAAGAGATAGAAGCGCCAGAGACTCTCCACCTCAAGTCCAAGTCCAAAGATAAGCATAGAGCTTGCAATCACTGCTTGTAAAATACCAACAAGTAGAAGCACACTATATTTGCTGATAAACCATTCAAACGCATTTCTTGGGTGTCCAGCAGGTTCTTTCATCGGGAATACGACGGTGAGCATGAGAGACCCTACAAAGAGTCCCATAGATAAAATATAAGGCGTGAGCCCAGTTCCATAATTATCAATCTTTTTCGCCGTATCGTTCTCTGTTTTGACTGGGCTGGCAATTTTATTGTAATTGTCCTGACCTACATCAATTTCCCCTGTTTCATCTGCGGCACTTTTCAATTTATCGGAAAGTTTTCCTGTACCGCTCTTTAAGTCTCCCAATCCTTTATCAAGCAATTTTGAGCCTTCAGCAAGCTTAGATGTGTTGCTTTGGATACTCGCTGAACCACCTTCTAGCTTATTTAACGCTGCACTAAGCTGGCTTGAACCATTTGCGAGCTTATCTGCACCACTTTTCGCTGTATCAAGCTTCCCATTTGCTGTTTGCAGTCCTTCTTGTAATTGACCTTGGCCAGTTTGAAGATTGAGTGCACCTTGATACAATTTATTTGTACCTGTTGTCATTTGATCAATGGCGTTTTGTATCGCAACTGTGGATGTGTACAGCTGTTCTGTTTTCTCTGGCAGCTGCTTTATTTGCTGTAATTGTGCTTTTGCAGAAGCAACCGCAGATTGAACTTCACTTGCGTCAGGCAGTTCCTGTAAGGCTGCTAAGCTTTGCTCAAGTCCAGATAGGTCAGGCAGTTCGATTTTAGGAAGGCTTTCAAGCTGATCCATTGCCGCCTTTTTCTCTTCATCTGTCATTGAGCTGTTTTGAATTATGCTTTTTACTTTTTCATCTCGATTAGACAGTGCTTCTTTTAAAGAAGCAAGTTTTGTATTAAACGCTTTTGCATTTTTTTTCACCTGATCTAGCTTTGACGACATCTTTTCAAGATTCGCTAAATCTGGTGAAGACAATACATTCTCTACTGCTGCAATTTTCTCTGAAAATGATTGTGCTTTATTGTTGAGTTGTTCAATGCCTGCTGTGAATTGTGGCATTTTAGAAGCAAGCTGTTGATGTCCTTCAAGGCTTGTGTTTAATCCTGCAGTCAATGTATCAATTCCTGTGCCAAGCTCTCCAAATTTCTGATCAATGGTTTGATAACCCGTTAAGAGCTGAACAAGCCCGCTGTCAAGAGATTGAATCCCTGAGTTCAGTTCCCCCATTTTTCCTGCGAACTGATGAACACCCTCACTATATGTCAACGTTCCTTCTGCCAATTGAGCCATGTTGTCTTTTAACTTTTTACTACCGTCTTTTGCGCTTTTTGTTCCGTCATCAATTTTCTTCGCACCATCGCTTGCTTGATCTAATCCTTTTGCAATGGTTTTGAAGTTATCAAGGATAACTTCTGCATAATTTTTTGTGACTTCCTTTGAAACCGAATCTTTTAATTTGATAATGGCATTATTCGCAATTTGTGACGCAGCATAGTTTGCGCCTGGATTCGTATAATATTTCAAATTCGATTTTTTCGGATGTTTGTCTAGCACTGTACTTGCATTTTTAGAGAAATCTTTTGGAATTTCTACGACAAGGTAATAGGCCTTGTTATTTAATCCATTGATGGCCTTTTTTTTACTATCGACAAAGTGCCATTTAAAATGATCATTTTTCTTTAATTCCTTCACTAAATCAGCGCCAACTTGAAGTGTTTTACCTTCATACTGACTGCCTTCATCCAAGTTCACGACCGCTACAGGTAATTGATCAACTGTACCGTATGGATCCCAGTAAGCCTTTAAAAATACACTACTATAAATCAGCGGAATAAATAAGACAGCGAAAATCGGGATCAGTAGTTCTTTGCTCGTCACAATGTCTTTCCATTGATTCCGAATTAAATTCATTGCTGTTTTCCTCCCATTGATGATTGACTAAATTTCAAATTTGGTCATTTGAACTCAAAAAAAATTACGTTGTTGCAGAAAGTCCTTTTAATACATAAAGCTCCAAAGATTCAGCTACCTCTTCTTTTGTTAAAGGCTCATATCGCTTTTCCCAATCAAAAATAAGTGCAATATATAGTTTTACCATCACAAATGCAGTCAATTCAGGATCACAAGGCTTAATGTCGCCTTTTTCAATCGCTTCATTTACTTTTGTTTTAATATAGCGAATAATCATTTGCTCCATCTTTTCAATCATTTCCTTGACAGTTGACGTGCCAATCTCAGCATTTTCCTGAAAGATTTTAATTGTAAGTTGGTGGTTTTTTCTAAATTCCAATATTGCAAAGAGTGCTAAGTGAAGGTTTTCAGAGAAACGATTCTTCTCATCAATTGCCTCGTCCGCAATTTTCTTCATCTCCAATAAAAGTGATGTAAAAATTTCATCAAACAGCTCTTCTTTGTTTTTGAAAAAGGTATAAATGGTTCCTTTACCGACGTTGGCAAGCCTCGCGACAAGATCCATAGTCGTGGCTTTATACCCGAATTGAGTAAACGCCTTTGTAGCCCCATCTAAAATCATTTGTCTCCTATCAACATTCATGATCTCACTCCTGAAATGACTATTTGAACATTTTGGTCATTAAGTACAGAATGTAATATACCACATCCCTTTCCTCAGATGCAACTACTTTGTTCACTTTTATTTATTCACATCTCTTTTCTAAACTTACCGAACATAAAAAACTCCCTTTCTATGACACAAAGGGAGTTGATATTTAGGAGAATAGATAAGATACAGCCTCTTTGATGGCGGCTTTTCCTTGATCAATACAATCAGGGATACCAACACCTTCAAAAGCAGCACCTGTGATATAAATACCAGGATATGATTGCTTAAACCTTTCACGCATGTTCGAAATCTGTTTTTGATGACCGACGTAATATTGCGGCATGCTCGTCTTCCAGCGAGTCACTGTCGTCAGTTCTGGATCTGCTTTAATATCCATTATTTTCTTCAAATCTTCCAGCACGATGCTGACGATTTGACTATCTGACTGCTCGACAATCGATTCGTCACCAGCTTTTCCTACATACGCACGCAATAGCGTTTTTCCTTTAGGTGCTGTATGCGGCCATTTTTTGTTCGTCCACGTACAGGCTGTAATGGAGAAATCACTGTTTCTTGAGATGACAAACCCTGTGCCATCATATTCATTATGAACATCCTCTTCTTTAAAACCGAGTGCAACCGTTGCAACAGAGGTCGATGTCATGTCATGCAAGTACCCAAGCCCTGCTTCTTTTGGAAACATGGAATAGAACGATTGATGGGGAGTAGTGACAATGGCTGAATCTGCAAAAAGCGTTTGACCGCTGTCTAATTGAATGCCATAGCCTCCATCTGTTTTTTCGATCTGTGTGACTTTTGTTCCTTTATAAATTGTCGTCAGCTTGAGCTTGCTTTCTACCGCTTCAACAAGCGCTTGCAGCCCTTGATTGATCGTTTGAAACTGTCCTTGCTTTTTCGCTGTCACTTGCTGCGCTTTCGCATGCTGCTGTGACTTTTTCATCCCTAGAATCAAACTGCGATGCTTTTGTTCCGTTTGATAAAATTGGGGGAATGTGGACATTAAGCTAAGACGATCTATGTCACCTGCGTAAATGCCTGATAGTAGAGGTTCGATTAAATTATCGACCACTTCATCGCCCACACGTCTCCTAAAAAATTCACCAAGCGACTGATCTTCTGTCTGCTTGCTTTTTGGCAAAACGAAATCCATCGCCGCTCTTGCTTTTCCTGCAACTGAAAAAAGACCAGTTGTAATGAAAGGACTGATTTGAGTTGGAATTCCCATGACAGCACCCTTTGGCATCGGATGGAGTGTTTCATTGACTAATACATACGCTTGTCCTGTTTCATTATTGACAAGCTGATCGGACAGACCGACATCTTTTGCTAGCTGCTGTCCGCTGACCTTCCTTTCTAAAAATGAATCGGGTCCGCGTTCAATGATGTAGCCATCTTTATATAAAGTTTGTATTTTTCCACCTAGCCTTGGACTCGCTTCAATAAGAGATATTCGGATAGGAAGGCCTTTTTCCTCGGCTTCTTTTTCCAAATAGAAGGCGGCGGCCAAACCAGTGATGCCACCGCCAATGATGACAAGGTGTTTTTGATTGTCATGCATAGGATCGCCTTCTTTTTATATGATTACTTGTTTTCGTCAAGCTTCTTTAAAACGACTGTGGCGAGCGCATCAATAAATGCTGGCTTCGCATTAGGCATTTCTGGACGATGGTAGACTGCACCTATTTCATCTGTCACGACTTTACATTCAAAATCGTTGTCATATAACACTTCAAGATGATCAGCTACAAACCCAACAGGCACATATACGAACGTTTTATAGCCTTTTTGTTCAAATAGATCTCGCGTTAAGTCTTGCACGTCTGGCCCAAGCCATGGATCAGGCGTATTCCCTTCACTTTGCCAGCCAATTTCATAATGTTCAATTTCCGCTCCCTCTGCAATCATCTTTGCAGATTGCGTGAGCTGATCAGGGTATGGGTCTCCTGCCGCAATAATTTTTTCAGGAAGGCTATGTGCAGAGACAATCAGCACTGCCGATTCTCTTTCTTCTTGACTCATGGATGCATACGTATCTTTCACTTGCTTCACCCAGTAATCCACAAACTTCGGCTCATCATACCAGCTTTCAACAGAAGTGATCTTCAGATTGCCAAGCTTATCTGCCTCATCTTGCGCACGTTTGTTATAAGATTTCACACTAAATGTGGAGAAGTGCGGCGCAAGAACAATACTCACAGCTTCTGTAATGCCATCTTGGTGCATCTTAGCAACCGCATCCTCAATAAATGGCTCAATATGTTTTAACCCAATATAGACATGAAATTCAATGTCTTCTTGGATGTTATTCAAATGATCACACAAGCCATTTGCCTGCTGTTCTGTAATTTTTGATAAAGGTGAAATACCGCCGATTGCCTTGTAACGATCCTTTAAATCTTGCAGCATCTCTGGCTCTGGCTTTCTGCCTCTACGAATATGTGTATAGTAACGGTCAATGTCTTCTTCTTTATATGGGGTGCCATAGGCCATGACAAGAAGTCCCATTTTCTTTTTCTCCACAACCAACACTCCTTCAGATCATTTGAAATAGTTTAGATGGATAGTTTTTTCTGTTTAGCAGAATAGTCGTGGATAAAATCCGTTAGCTTCTTTAACGTTTCTGGTGAAACATCAGGAAATACTCCATGACCTAAGTTAAAAATAAAGTGATCTGATTTCATCCCTTGATTCAAGATGTCTTTTACTCTTTCTTCAATTACTTCCCAAGGGGAAAGTAAGATGGTTGGATCAAGGTTTCCTTGTAACGTTTTCGTTAAACCTTCTTTTCTCGCTTCGTCTACACTCATGCGCCAATCAAGTCCAACGACATCAAGCGGCAGGTCATGCCAATCTTTCGCTAAATGACTCGCGCCAACTCCGTACATGATCATGGGCACATTTTCAGATTTAAGCTCTGTGAAAATACGCTGTATGACCGGCTTAATAAATGTTCGATAGTCTGCTGCATTTAAAGTCCCAACCCAAGAGTCGAAGATTTGAAATGCACTAACTCCTGCTTTCACCTGTGCCCGAATGTACGTGATGGTCATATCAGTTAATTTGTTCATTAACCGCATCCATGTCTCTGGATCACTGTACATGAGTGCCTTCGTTTTATGATAATTTTTAGATGGACCACCCTCAATCATATAGCTTGCCATCGTAAATGGTGCACCGGCAAAACCTATGAGCGGAACATTCAGCTGCTCCTTCGTTAAAAGCTTGATTGTCTCAAGGACATATGGCAAATCTTCTTCAGGATGAAGCTCCCCGAGACGTTCTATATCTGTTTTTGTCCGAATGGGTGAATCAATCACAGGTCCAATACCATTTTTAATTTCAACGTCCACTCCAATAGACGGGAGTGGGGTCATAATATCTTTATATAAAATAGCGGCATCTACACCATATTGTTCTACTGGAAGTCTTGTTACATAAGCACACAGCTCTGGCTGATGCGTGATTTCAAATAGCCCGTATTTTTCTTTAAGGGCACGATATTCTGGCTGCGAGCGTCCTGCCTGTCTCATGTACCAAACAGGCACATGGTCTGTTTTTTCCCCTTTGCACGCCTTTAAGAACGTGTCATTAAAAGCCTTCGTTTTTCCCATTACCTTTCATTCCACCTTTCGCCTCACACTCTCTTTGTATAAGGCTCAAACAATGCTTTCACTATACCGTTTTTTCAAGGCACGGTACACTAAAGCGGCTCAATGTTCAAAAAATCGCCGAATATTAACGTCCAAAAGCCTCTGGCTTGACATAAGAACTGCCTTCGCCTTCTTCTTTTGTCTGGGTATTGTATGGGACGACCTTATACTGCACATCTGAAAACACATTGGCATACGGCATTGTGTAACTGTTTGTGCCTGTGACCGAGTCAATCAAGGTCTCACTTCCGTTTCTCTTTTCATAAATACGATATTCAACCCGTTGATCCTCTTGCTCATCCCAAGACAGCTCCAATATAAACAATTCTTTTATTTTAAATGTATAGCGGGCTTCAAATCCTGACAACCCTTCTAAACGGATGGGTGATTGAAGTTCCTTGATTCCCTCTGGCTTATCAAATGTTTCATTCGTGATTTGGGCTATCGTTAAAATATCTTTAAACATCTGGACTGGATAATGACTGCCGCCAGTTAAATAGTGACTGTTATCGGTTTTGTCATACCCCATCCAAATCGCACCCGTTGTACTAGGAGTATAACCAGCAAACCAAGCATCTTTCGTTGCACCTTTCACACCTGAATAGGTTGTCGTTCCTGTTTTGCCCGCAAGATCTCCAGCATATGAACCGCTCTGAGCTGTCCCGCCTTTGACGACTTGCTGTAGCATTCTCGTCATATACCAAGCGTTTTGCACACTAAACACTCGCTCTTGTTTGTTCCGATTCTTCTTAACGGTTTCCCCTTCACCATTGGTGATTTTCTCAATGAAGAAGGGCTTTTTATAGACACCTTCATTTGCAAATGTATGAAAGGCTCCAGCGATCTGCAAAGGAGAGACTCCATTTTCTAAGCCGCCAAGTGCCATGGCAAGTCCTTTATCCGAAATATCAATCCCCATTTTTTCAAGATATGATTTTGAAGTGTCAATGCCAAGCTGACTTAACGTCCATACAGCAGCTGTATTTTTACTTTTCATCAGGGCATCCACCATCGTGACTTGACCTTCATACTGTCCATCGTAATTCTTTGGTAAATAGCCATCATAGTTTTTTTCTTTGTCTTCAAGCAGTGAATAAGGTCTAAACTTTTTTTCCTGCAACGCCGGACCATAAACAGCAATCGGCTTAAAAACAGACCCAGGCTGTCTCAAAGCCGTTACCCTGTTATAGCCTCTTGCCTGATAACCTCGTCCTCCAATGGCTGCTTTTACTCCTCCAGACGCGTTGTCAATAAACACGGCGCTACTTTCCGGTGAACCGCTTTTTCCCGGGAAATAACGGTTGTTTTTCATCGCATCATAGGCGACTTTTTGCAAGTTCATATCGATCGGTACAGTAATCGTATAGCCGCCTTGGAGTAACTGCTCATGTGAAATGGCATACTCTGATTCTGCTTCTTTAATGATGAGATCTACATAACTGTCCATCCACGGCGTTTCTGATTTCTTTTTTAAATGGAGACCTAGTGTTCGGCCTTTCGCTTCAATCGTCTCTGTTGACGACAAATAGCCTTGCTCATTCATTAAATTCAGTATCGTATCTCGCCTTTGTTTATTTTTATCAGGGTGCAAAACAGGCGAGTAAGTAGAAGGTGCCTTTGGCATAGCGGCAAGTGTAGCACCCTCGCTAACAGTTAAATCTTTGACATCTTTATTAAAATAATAATTGGACGCTGCCTGAATACCATAGACCCCATGGCCGAAGTAAAGCTGATTCAAATACATCTCAAGCAATTTATCTTTTGAATAATCTCTTTCTAAATTAATAGCAATAATGACTTCTTTTGTTTTTCGAAGAAAGGTTTTATCGTTTGTAAGAAAAATGTTTTTTGCGAGTTGCTGGGTAATCGTGCTACCGCCCTCTACCTTTCCTCCAGCTAATATATCTCGATAAACCGCCCTTGAAATAGATTGTGCATCAATACCATGGTGCTCGTAAAAACGCTTGTCTTCTACAGCAACAAACGCCTTTGCTACTTTATCAGGTACCTCCTTCAATGACACAGGATCTCGATTTTCTGAATACATACTTGTGAGTTCTTTTCCATTCTGATCAATGATTTTTGAGGAAGCATGAAAAACAAGCTTCTTCTCATCTATGACATAATGTCCTAAAAATAAAATGGTCAGATAGCCAATAAATGAGAGTACAAGTGTACTTCCTACAATGACTAATGGAATGATTATCTTCTTTTTTTTCAAATTAGGGCACCTCATTCCTTTATACGATTAGTATGGGATGTATTGCTTCATAATATGTTTTATGGATTGACTACCAAAGAATTATATATCATTCTTTTGTTATACTATCAAGCAGGAGGCGGTTTAGATGAATGTCTATATAACATATGGAACAGCAGACTTTTTGCACAAAATCGCAAAAAACATCAACAGGAAAATCTGCTGTATATGGTTGGGAAAGAACAAGCTGCTCTGTGTCATGAAACAGAGGGCGATACTGTCTTTAAAGCTCCTCATGCATATGATGTGATTTACGCGAAAGGCGAGCTCGTCCAATCTGGCTTCGTCACCTTAAATCATATCCCCGTAAAGCTTGAAAGCAGACCCCTTTTTGAATCCACATTCCAGAAAAAAACAAACATTTCAGAACATCAGCGTGGCTTTCAGTCACTTCGTGTCCTAAGACCCCAAAAAGATGAAGAGGTCTATCTCATTTTGACGATTTGGAAATCAGAGGAGTTATTTCAAGACTTTCAAGCATCAGAGGCATTCTTTCAGCCACACGAAGATACAGGCTCTATCTTCTCTCGTCCTGCCTATCTGACATCCTACCATGCTGCCACAGACAATTAAGGAAGTGTTGCTTGCAGCACTTCTTTTTTCATGAAAAAAGCCCATTAGCTGGGCTCTCTTCTTTTAACCGTCTTCATTTTAGCTCGTACCGATGAATAATAGGCTGAAACACATAGAAATTCAGCAATATCCACCCTAATAAGATCGGCCACTTCAACATAGGTGAAGCGCCTTTCAACTGAAGAAGCATCACCAACAGCGGAATAAAGCAGAGCATGAAAAAGCTCATCTTTGAGACAAACGTTTCCTTGATTTGGTGCTGACAGCTTGGACACATCATCATTTTCGTATGAGATAAATGAAACTTTTCGACGAAAGAAAATGCTTTTGAACAACTTGGACAGCTTCCCAACGCCACGTCCCCCCCTTTTCCAGAGTTTCCAACCTTCGACTTTTATGTAAAATGACCTTTTATGTTGAACGGAAGTCCTCTTCTGTTGAAAGATTCTAACAATTACCATACAATCAATAAAAGAGCATGAAGGAGGTTTTCGGTTCAATGACAATATCCACTTTAAAAAGCATCAATGAACGTCTTGATGAACATTATGAGGAAATGGTTGAAATTAGACGCCATCTCCATATGAATCCAGAACTTTCTTTTCAGGAAGAAGAAACCGCCGCTTTTATCTCAAACTACTATGACACATTACATATACCGACACACACTCAAGTAGGTGGTCATGGTGTCCTCGCCTTTATTGAAAGTGCTGCACCGGGGCCAACCATTGCCCTCAGAGCTGACTTTGATGCGCTTCCCATTGAGGATGAAAAGGAGGTGACTTATCGTTCGACAAAGCCTGGTGTGATGCACGCATGCGGTCACGATGGGCATACAGCGACGCTTCTTGTATTAGCGAAAATTTTACATGCGCATCGGGATCAATTAAAAGGAAAAATTGTCTTCATTCATCAGCATGCTGAAGAATATGCCCCAGGCGGTGCAAAGCCGATGATTGAAGACGGCTGTTTAAACGGAGTTGATGTCATATTTGGCACTCACCTTTGGTCGTCAGAGCCTTGTGGCACGGTTCTTTATAAAAGCGGGAACTTCATGGCCGCCGCAGACCGTTTCTCTATTCAGATCCAAGGAAAAGGCGGACACGGCGCCCAGCCTCACCTAACGAAAGATGCCGTACTCATCGGTTCACAAATTGTTGCAAGCTTGCAGCAAGTCGTCGCCCGTAAAGTCAATCCAATTGATTCTGCTGTTGTATCAGTTGGAGGTTTTGTAGCTGAAAATGCCTTTAATGTTATTGCCGATTCAGCTGTGTTAACCGGTACTGCACGATCCTTTGAAGAAAGTGCAAGACATATCATTGAACGTGAAATTGAACAGGTGGTGAAAGGGGTTTGCCACATGCATGATGCTTCCTACACATATGAATATATCCGAGGATATCCAGCTGTCCAAAACCACCCTAAACCAACTGAATACATCGCTGAAATAGCGAAACAGACTGAGGGTGTCACAGAAGTAAAAGAAGCGGAAACACAAATGGGCGGAGAAGATTTTGCTTATTACCTTCAGCATGTCCCTGGTACCTTTTTCTACACAGGAGCCATGCCAGAAAACAGCCAGGATGTATATCCACATCATCATCCGAAATTTGATATTAACGAAAAAGCAATGCCCGTCGCCGCAAAGGTACTGGCACATGCCGTCCTTTCCTACGATGAATGAAAAAATCCGCTAACGAAAGCGGCTTTTTTATTTCATTTCTTTCAACACCCTTAAGCGAAACACGTGGTTGCCAGCTCATTTCGCTCTACGATCGATCACTAAAAATGAAGTGAATGTATAACAACTACCGTGGATTTCGACCATTGTTTTTACTGCACTTGTGATGACTTAATAAAACCTGGCAGGGATTAGGCGATTCAATTGTGCTGAACTCCTTTTGAAAACCGCTCAAGCTTTGGAGGTTTTCTTAAAAAATGCGTTTGAAAAAGAATGACCTCTTTAAACAACTCCCGTTCAGCTGCATTCATCCGGTCCCCTCCTTGATGTCATCATACGTTCGCTGTCAAAAACATATCTCCACTTATCTCATCTTTTTTAATCGACTTTGTACGTAAGGTTTGAATAGGACAAGCACAAATGCCAATGAAATGAGAAGAGCAAGTCCACTTCCCTTCCATCCTCCTGCTGGCAAAAGCGCACAGCTAAGCAGAATTGATTGAATGATGAGCACATTACGGACGAGAACAAAAAAGCTTCGATCGTTTTCTTGCTTTGAGACTGGATAAAGTGACTGTAACGAAAGATGAGCAAAGTGCTTCGTTAATGGAACAAGCTGTACACCTGTGATAAATACTGTGAACAACACAAGTAAAGCGCCCACCCAATCTGCTGCACCTGTATACAGGATGATGAGCACAAACAAGACCGTTAACCTAAACACAAGTCCAATATAGTCATTTGAACGTAAAAACGCCCGCACATACATGTAAGAAAAAGTTTTACGCTGCTCGTATGGTACAAACTGCAAGAGCCAGTCCATATAAACTCTTCTCTTCACTTGCTTTTTTAAGTGAGGCACATCTGTAAATAAATTCGCCAAGCGATAAAAGCGCTGCTTCCGCTTTAATTCATCAGAAATGTGCAATTCCCATTGAAAAGGCTGTTTTTTCACTGCAATTGTTAAGTAAATAAGATAGACAGCATATAAAAGATAGAAAACGATTGTAATCGCATAGACTGACTGTAAAACGGAGTACATTAAAATCGTATTCAATAGAAAACGAAGCGCTGCATCAAGCCACCTGACATGTTTTCCTTGAAAATAAGTGATCCGCCACTGAATCGCTGTATTCAGACCCTTTACCAGAATCATTTGCGCCAAAATAAGGGCGTACAGCACCAAGTCTCCTGAAGAGACAGCCGAATAAAAAGGGAGTGCGATAATCGATACAGCAATTAAAGAAAATAGCTGAGAAATGAAGCTAAAGTTAAAGGCTTGCTTTAAATAAGGCTCCATCTTTCCTTCCAAAGGAAGCAAAAACACCAAATCTGCCTCTTTAATCAACGTTCTCACGTAAGAGCTCGTCAACACCAAAGAGAAAACAACGGCCATCAACCAATACGAAGGGAAGTGGGTTGGGATATGTTTAAGCCAACCGCTATACCAGCTCGCTCCACCTGCAAGGAGAAAAATAAGCACAATGACAAGATGATCATTGAGCATGTATTTTAAATATTTTCTTGTTTCTTGTACGTGTTCCTCTAATCGTGATTTCCAAATGGTTTGCGTTGTTTTACTCATAACTTTCTTCCTTTGTTAATTCCAAATAAAGATCATCGAGTGTTGCATCTCTCATTTTGAACTGCTCTCTTAGCTCTGTCAGTGTCCCTTTCGCTCTAATTTCCCCTTCGTGCAAAATAATAAAGGCATCACAATAACGTTCAGCTGTCGCCAAAATATGCGTTGACATCAGGACACTAGCCCCGCTTTTCTTCGCAGCATTCATACGTTCCAACAGCGCATTTATCGCAAGTGGATCAAGCCCTAAAAACGGTTCATCAATAATATACAGCTCTGGTTCTACAAGAAACGCACACATAATCATGACCTTTTGCTTCATTCCTTTGGAAAAATGAGCAGGGAACCACTTTAAACGTTTCTCCATTCGAAATTCTTTCAGCAATGATGGTAGACGTTCTTCTAATTGTTCCTTTGAAAGACCGTACGCCATCGCTGTCAGCTCTAAATGCTCTTTTAGCGTTAACTCTTCATATAAGACGGGTGTTTCTGGAATAAAGGTAAATTGCGAACGATAAGCCTCTTGATCTTCTTGAAGGGTTCGTCCATTCAGTTCAATCACACCTTTATGCGGTTTCATCAATCCGATGATATGACGAATGGTTGTACTTTTGCCCGCTCCGTTTAAGCCAATGAGACCAACGATTTGATTTCTTTCTAGTTCAAATGAAATATTTTTTAGAACGGGATTTTTCGTATATCCGCCCGTTACATCTTTTACAGTTAAAAGGGACATGAGTTCGTTCCTTTCTTTCTTTTTTCCTTTATAGTACCAAAAACGAAAGATAATTTGAAATGTTTACCTATAGTCGAGACATGAATAAAAAATGAGCGCATTGGTCATCATAATGGAATGTAGAAGAAATGAACTTGATGACCAATACGTAAATGAGGTGTTTGTTAAAGGCAAAGAACCGCATGACAAGTTGGGTTTTCGTCTAAAAACCTTAGCTCCTGTTTTGCTTCACTGATTCTTGATTTTTGTGTCCTATACAATCTTGTATTCGACAAACCAAAACGTCAAATGAGGTGTTTACGGCAGAAATAGCAGGCATATGAATTCTTTATTCGTGTAAATGGAGAATTCAAAAGGCATATCGATTGAAAGTATCAGCATTTCTTCTACAGGAGCAGGATAAGCGACCAAAGGAGTTCGTTTTATCCTGTTTCCTTTTTTGCTTCTTTTTGTGATACGATAAAGAAAAAATAATGAGGAGTGACATGGCGTGAGCGACTGCATTTTTTGCAAAATCATTGATGGAGATATTCCATGTGCAAAAGTATATGAAGACGAGCATATATTGGCTTTTCTTGATATTAGCCAAGTAACCAAAGGACATACCCTTGTTATCCCAAAAATACATAAAGAAAACATTTATGAAATGACATCAGAAGTGTCTAATCATTACTTCCAAGCCATTCCGAAAATTGCAAGAGCAATCAAACAGGAATTTGAACCAATCGGTTTAAACCTCCTTAATAACAACGGTGAAAAAGCCGGACAATCAGTGTTCCATTACCATATGCATATCATTCCACGCTACGGCAAAGGAGATGGTTTTGGAGCAGTATGGAAATCACATCAAGAGCAATACACTTCAGAGGATTTAGCAGACATTTCTTCTGCCATCCAGAAACGACTGACCTCATCTTAATAGATTTGAGGTTTTTCTTTTTCTCCCCCTTTTTCTAGGCATCCATCTCTTCCATCCATACCGTAAGATATTTAGAACGACTCAAATTTTTGTCCAAATCCCTCAAATTTGTGATAGGATGGTTTTATCTTTTAATCCATTAACGCGAGAAATAGGGAGAGATTGTGATGAAGCGAACGACGAATTTTAATGCTGGTCCGGCGGCACTGCCGCTAGAAGTACTTCAAAAAGCACAGGAAGAACTTGTTGATTTTAAACAAACTGGGATGTCTGTGATGGAGCTTTCTCATCGCAGCGGTGAATATGAAGAGATCCATAATAAAGCAAAAACGCTTTTGGTGGAGCTGATGGACATTCCAGAAGATTATGAGGTCCTTTTTTTACAAGGCGGGGCAAGTCTTCAATTTGCGATGATTCCAATGAACTTCTTACATGAAGGCGAGACCGCTCATTTCATTCAAACGGGGGCTTGGTCAGAAAAAGCATTGTCAGAAGCAAAAGGGTTTGGTGAGACGTCTGTGTTTGCCTCAAGCGAAGATGAGAACTATTCGTATATTCCTGATGTAGATGGATCCAGTTTGACCGATGGGGCTTACTTGCACATCACATCGAACAATACGATCTTCGGTACTCAGTGGAAAACATTCCCTGACATTTCATTGCCACTCATTGCCGACATGTCCAGTGATATCCTCAGCAAAAAAATAAACGTTTCTTCATTTGATTTCATTTATGCCGGGGCACAAAAAAACCTAGGGCCTTCTGGTATCACGATTGTGATCGCGCACAAACGTTTATTAAAGAAAGAAAAAAGCGGTACACCAAAGATATTAAAGTATTCAACACACGCAAAAGCTAACTCTCTTTATCACACACCTCCAACTTTTGCGATTTATATGCTGTCTCTTGTTCTTGAGCATGTCAAAAACGCTGGCGGCGTAGAAGCAGCGGAAAAACGCAACGAACAAAAAGCAGCCATTCTCTATGATACGATTGATCAAAGTGATGGTTTCTACAAAGGGCATGCCCGCTCTGATAGCCGTTCACATATGAATGTCACGTTTACCCTTCGTGATGATGCGCTCACTACATCTTTTGTGGAGAAAGCAAAACAGGAACAAATGGTTGGACTTGCTGGACACCGTTCCGTCGGTGGATGCAGAGCGTCTATTTACAATGCGGTGTCTATAGAAGACTGCCAAAAGCTTGCGGACTTTATGAAAAAGTTCCAGCAAGAAAATGAGAAAAAAACTTTCCTATCGTGAAATAAATTTGTTATAATAACGAGAAATAAAAGTGATGACTCTTGCAATAAATGATGAGCCATATTATTGGAGAGTCCTTTAAGAGCTTAGCAGAGGAGAGCATAGAAATGAAAACAAAAGAATTAGTGATTATGTCATTGCTTGCAGCAATGGGAGCTGTTTTGCATACGATTTTCCCGCCCATCTTCTTCGGAATGAAACCTGATATGATGCTGGTCATGATGTTTTTAAGCATCATCCTTTTCCCTAAGGTACAGCATGTAGTCGTCATTGCCCTAGTGACTGGGGTCATTTCCGCTTTGACAACAGGTTTCCCCGGCGGACAAATTCCAAATATGATTGATAAACCGGTGACGGCCTTTATCTTCTTAGCCCTTTTCTTATCTTGTCAAAAGATGAAGAACAAAGTGATGCTGACTGCTGTATTAACAGCCATTGGAACCATTGTATCAGGCATTATTTTCCTATCTGCTGCTTTACTGATTACTGGACTGCCAACTGCATTACCGGCACTTCTTGTGGGCGTTGTCCTACCAGCAGCCGTGATTAATACCATCGCGATGGTATTTGTCTTCCCGATTGCTCAGTCCATTCTAAAGCGTGCAAGAATGATAGAAGTCGCTTAACGAATAACCGAACCTCTTCATCAAATGAAGAGGTTCTTTTCATGCTTTTATAAAAGAAAAAGGGTGAGCAGCAAAATGGAGAGCGAAATCCCTGCACCTGCTGCACACACAAGTGCTTTTTGTTTTAATACATGTTTTGGCGGATATGACCCTGCATACCCAAGCTGTCTTATATAATGAATGGAACCACATGTGAACACAACACCCATACACGTAAAAACGAACAGAAAGACAGACAACCTTCTCCCCTCCCTTTTCTTCAAAAGTATGCTAAAATAAAGCAAGCTATGTATGGAAGTTCAATGAAGCTGATCGTCAGCTCAGAGAGAACATGCGAATGTGTAAAATTTGACTAGAGGTGATTTGAATGGCTAGTGGACGTTCTTTATTAACAGGATTATTTGTAGGCGGTCTCCTCGGAGGTGCGGCAGTGCTCCTGACGACTCCCTCTTCTGGCAGAGATGTACGCGAAAAGGTGAAAGACAGCTATGACAAATTCGAAGATACGCTAACAAGATTAAAAAAAGACGGGCAAGCTTTAAAAGAGCAAATTGTTGAAACAGCAAAAGAAAGTGCAGAGGTCATCAAAGAGGTTGGATCTGAATTACAAACATCTATTCAGCAATGGCGAGAAGAAATCAAACCTCATCGGCAGGACTTACAAAAGGAAATTCAGGAAATTGAGGAAAAGCTTAAACAACTGGAGAAAACCTTACAAAACTAATATGCTCACAAAAATATTCGTTTACAAAAGTGTGCGGGGTGCGTATCCCGCACTTTTTTTGATGAAAAAAGGTTATTTTGTCAATGTTTTTCATAACTTTTTAAAATTCTTGAATTTTCAGCTTTATTAATCTTTATTTTATTGGCATAATAGAATTACAAGAAAAAGAGAAGTAGGTGAAATGGATGAATCATTCGGAACAGCCTTTCGATGTAAAAGAAGCACTTTTATTCAGTCAAAGAATGGCCCAATTGAGTAAAGCTCTTTGGAAATCCATTGAGAAAGACTGGCAGCAGTGGATCAAACCGTATAACCTGAATATCAATGAACATCATATTTTGTGGATTGCATATCAATTAAAAGGAGCTTCAATATCAGAAATTGCAAAGTTTGGCGTCATGCATGTATCAACGGCGTTTAACTTCTCCAAAAAACTGGAGGAAAGAGGATTTTTAAAATTTTCTAAAAAGTTAAACGATAAACGCAATACGTATATTGAGCTAACGCCAAAAGGCGAAGAGACATTCCATAAACTACTCGAAAATTACGACCCGGCCCGAACTGGAATTGTCAAAGGCGCACAGCCGCTTCATGACATTTACGGAAAGTTCCCTGAAATTTTAGAAATGATGTGTATTATCCGAAACATTTATGGTGAGGATTTCATGGAGATTTTTGAGAAATCGTTTTCAAATATTGAGAAGGACTTTTTGAATGAGCATGGGAAAGTCACGAAAAAGCCTGAGGAACTTGAAGATTCAGAAAAAGCGGCTAAAGCAAATCAAATTGTTTAATGATCTTTATAAATTCATTCATTAACGGCTGAAACAACCCTTGATCATGCAGAGCAAAAATCGTTTCATGAACATCTAGCTTCTCAATTAACTGACCAGCAAAAAGCGCAAGGAGATCGTCGAACATGACATAGCCTTGTGCTTTTTGTTTGTCCATTTCGTCTGAAAGCTCAGCACAAATACGCTCAATGTCTGTTGCCTCTTCCTTAGATACACGCTGCTGAATCAATAGCGCATAATATGGATAACGGCTCATATCAGTCGTCGTTAGTAAAAGTTCCATATAATATTCGAGCTGGCTCATTCGTTCCTCAATACTCATGTACGTTACCTCTTTCTCTTATTCTTTCTATTTTAGCCGAAATGACTCATTGACGAAAGAGACGAACTTTCCCCTTATGTCATTTTTTCTTGAAAAAACCAAAGTTTCCTCTCTTTATTCCATATGAATGTAACATTTTATTTTTTTTCACGAAAACCATTGATTTTTATCCTCAGGAAGAGTAAATTATCTTGAGATATTCAATTAGATTTTTGAGATTGGAAGGATGAAAAATGAATTGTTGGAAGACCATTAAT
The DNA here is from genome assembly GCF_037104745.1 of Bacillus sp. FJAT-53060. Taxonomy (NCBI): domain Bacteria; kingdom Bacillati; phylum Bacillota; class Bacilli; order Caryophanales; family Bacillaceae; genus Bacillus; species Bacillus sp. FJAT-53060. The sequence goes on along the minus strand of NZ_JBAWSW010000018.1, from coordinate 33,776 downwards.
CTGGAAAAGGATTATGGTTATACGAGAATGATCATTTCAGCAATAAGTCTTGCTATACTCTTTTTCATTTTTGCTTTTTTATGTTTTCAACTGACTCATCCTGAAACGAAACTAAGTAGTCACAATGCACCGCTTTTTGCCGTGCTTTTACTTGCGACACTGCTTGTCCATCGTGTGGTTCACTTGATTCCGGTCATGAAGAACAAGAAAAAAATGACGTTATTTAAACGAAATTGCTGGCAGCGCGTGCCAAAAAGAGTGATGCTTTTCTCCCTGCTCAGCCCGTTTTGTGTCATCTCACCTGTTTACTTTGTTTTAGGCATAGCATTTCCAATGTACGCACACTATTTTATCATCATCGCAAGTATTCATGCAGGCTATTGTTTGCCTGACTTTTTATTTGCATGGAAACTGCTAAAAGCACCAAAATCATGTATCATCGATCAAGCCAAAGACGAGTTTGATATTTTAGTTGACCAAACTTCCTCATCATGAGGTTTTTAAAGCCAACTTCTATCTTTTTCATAAAAAATTTGGTAATGTAGTATGGGAATAGCATAGAGAGGGGGGATCTCCGATAGTTTTATTTTACTTCATCGCCTTTGCCGCGTTTATTGTGTATTCAATAAACAGGCTTACTAATACATTATGCCTTGTCAGAGAGATTCCTGAAGAACGGCAAGATAAGGTGTTTCGCTTTATCAATGTATCAATACTGATTTTACTTATCTCATCATTTGTTGAAATTACCATTTCTATTTAAGCTCAAAGCAAAAGCTGCCTGTATGAGGGCAGCCTTTTGTGTTATATGATCGATTAACAAATCCAAGATGCACCGATAATGATCAATAAGATGAATAACACGACGACTAGTGCAAAACCGCCAGCAAAAACTTCTCCTCCCATGTGAAAACACCTCCTGCCAGTTCTTCCTCTGTTCTAAGCTCAGTGTATGCAGTTAAATTGAAAACGTTTAGGCACATGTCATCGTTTTAAAAAAGAACCGCCCGCACGCATGGCAGGACGGCTCCTTCTATAACAGCGATTTAATTAGTAAAGATATGCTGCACCAACGATGATCAGCAAAATGAATAGCACGACCAATAAAGCAAATCCATTAGAATATCCTGCTCCCATATAATTCAGCCTCCTTTTTGTGATCACTATATATGTATGTCGTGAGCAAAATTTTGACTAGACGGATGCCCTCCCATTTGCATTTCTTTTTACAGCGTGTCACAATATGTTATGATACAAGCAATGATAAATAAATTGGAAAGATTAGGAGTGTTTTTTGAATGAAAAAAATGGCTTTAGCAGCTGTAACAGCAGTAAGTGTTTTAACTCTTGGCGCATGCAGTAGCGGTGATAAAGAAGTGATCGCAACAACAAAATCAGGAGATGTCACAAAAGAAGAGCTTTATACAACTCTTAAGAAACAAGCGGGTGGAGATGCTTTAAATCTACTTGTTCAACAAAAGGTTCTTGCTGACAAATACAAAGTATCAGATAAAGAAATTGATAAGAAAATGGAAGAATATAAAAAGACACTTGGTGAAGACCGTCTAAAACAACTTCAAGATGAATTTGGAAAAGATTACATCAAAGATCAAGTGAAATATGAGCTACTGACTCAAAAGGCTGCCAAAGCTAACATCAAAATCACTGATAAAGAAGTAAAAGCGTATTACGATGACCTAAAAGGAAAAATCCGCGCGAGCCACATTTTAGTTGCTGATAAGAAAACAGCTGAAGAAGTAGAAAAGAAATTAGATAAAGGTGAAAAATGGGATGACCTTGTGTCTGAATATTCAACTGACACGGCTTCAGCAGCAGAAGGCGGCGATGTCGGCTGGTTCGCAAAAGATGGCCAAATGGATGAGAATTTCAGTAAAGCTGCATTCAAGCTAAAAGTAAATGAAATCAGTCAACCAGTGAAATCACAATTCGGCTACCATATCATTAAAAAGACCGAAGAACGCGGAAAATACGATGACATGAAAGCTGACTTAAAAAAAGAAGTGCTTGATCAAAAACAAGCAGACACAAATGAAATCCAAACGATCTTAAATAAATTGGTGAAAGATGCCGATGTAAAAGTAAAAGACAAAGAGCTTCAAAAGACGTTTAAAGAAAAATCTCAACAAACAACACAAAACCAAAACCAATAATCACAAAAAAACCTCCTCTTCGATTGAATGCGTAGAGGGGGTTTTTGTATGAACAGATGTTTAAGCAATCGAATGGTCCTCATGTTTCGCAGTTTCCTCTGATCTTTTCACTTGCTGATCCTGATGTCTGCGCTCTCTTTCTTGTTCCATTCGCTCGATAAAGATTTCTCCCTCCTTTTCAATAAAGGATTGATCAATCTCTTGCTCTTCTTTTGCTGTCGTCATTAATTTATATGCACAGAAAATAATGCCAATGGTACACGCATACACCCACCATGGAAAAAACAACATCTTGTCATCGCCTCCTTTTTTTCAGAACATCCCTCTTTTCCTTTGTGTTACATGCTTATGCGACAAGAAGACAAGTTATGAAAAAAAACGCCCGCTTTAAACGGACGCTTTGACATTCTTATTTATGATGAAAGGTTGGTTTATAAAACGAACGATTCTCTAATGCAAAAATACGTTCTGTATATTCTCCTGGCTTCACATGTTCAAGGGCACGATCCATCATGTTCATTTTCGCATCTAAATTATCAATATAGTGGAGAATTTCGGCTTCCTTCACCATTGGTGGTTTAGGACTTCCCCACTCCCCTTTTCCATGATGACTCAGTACTAAGTGCTGTAAAATCAGAATTTCTTCTGAATCAATTCCCAGCTCTTCTGCGGCTTTCGCAATTTCTGTCACCATAATGGAAATATGTCCAATTAAGTTCCCTTCGACTGTATATGTGGTGGAGACTGGACCCGAAAGCTCTTTGACTTTCCCTAAATCATGTAGAATGATTCCTGAGTATAAAAGATCTCGATCTAATGATGGATATAGGTCAACGATTGATTTCGCTAAATGAAGCATGGACACTACGTGATAGGCAAGACCAGAGACAAATTCATGATGATTTTTTGTAGCTGCTGGATAATCAGCAAATTCCTGTCCATATTTTTTGATCAGATGTCTTGTGACACGCTGAATATTAGGGTTTTTCATATCAAAGATATATTGCATAATCGTATCCATCATATCATGTTTTGGAATAGGAGCTGTTTCTAAAAAATCATCAATTCGAATTTGCTCGTTTTCAGCAACAGGGCGTATATTCCTAAGCTTCAGCTGATTCCTCCCGCGATAATGATGAATGTCACCTACTATCTTCACGATTGTTTGTGGTGCATATGTAAGTTCATCAGTCTGCTTTGCATCCCACAGCTTCGCCTCAATATCTCCACTTTGATCTTGAAGAATTAACGTTAAAAATGGTTTGCCATTGCTCGCAATACCTTTAGTAGATGATTTAATTAATAAATGCAGGTCAACTTGTTCGCCGACATCATAGGTCATAATCCCTTTAGCCATTCAATAAAAGCTCCTTCCATGTTTCTGCTTATTTAAGTATAACATAAGTCATTATTTGTCAATCATTCAACTGCTAAACTCGTAACCTGGCCACCTACTGCTGCTTGTTTCATATGATGATGACAGGTGAAATAAAACAGTTGTGTCTCAAAACAAGTCAGTTCATTCATCATCTCCAGCACTCGTCCTAGACGAACATGATCAAAATGTACGAAACTGTCGTCCATCATAAACGGAAGGTGACAATCTTGCTGGTGAGACAAAGCGAGCGCAAAACGAATCGCGAGATAAATTTGTTCACATGTTGCCTGTGAAAGCTCTTCTGGTCGGAATATTCGTCCATCCATCCTTTTCACAATCAGCCGGTCATCTTCTGTTGAAAACAAGATCGCTTCATATCGATCATTCGTTAACGGCTGAAGAAAGCTGGAAGCTGTATGAAGCAGTGCTGGCAGCCTTGTTTCTTTATGTTCATTCAATTTTTCACGAATAACGAAGCGAACAAGCTGGATTCCCGCCCATTTTTTCACAAGGTGCTTCGCATGCTCCTGCTCTACTGCAAGCTGATGAGTCAAATCAGACACCGTACCTGAAGCTTCCATTTGCCGAATTTCCACTGCTTGTTCTGCTGAGCGTTTCTCCATATTGGTCAAATTCTGTTGAATGTCATGTAGACGCTTTTTCGCTTCTGCACACTCTTCCTCAAGGCTGCGCAATCCTTTACGAGTAATCCATTCTTCTTCATCAAAAACACCGCTTCTATGCAGCTCTTGATTTAGCTGCTGCAAGTTGTACAGCTGCTCCCGGTATTCTTTAGATAGATGAGAAAGTAAATGGTAATCTTCTTTTGATTCTGCTTCTACTTGACAAAAGAGCTCGCCTGTTTGTTTTTCGTAATATTGGATTTCTCCTTCTAGCGTTGTCAGCTGCTGTTTTACATGTTGAATGGATACATTCAATGTCTGACGTTCTTTTTCTCTTTTTGCCTCATCTTTCAATACTTCCTGAAAGGCTGAGATGCTTTCTTGAAAGGTTCCTTCTTTACTTTGGAGATGGCTGCTTAACGCTGACACTCTTTGCTTATAGTTTGATTGCTGATGAGTAAGCGCTTCTATTTCTTGAGCAAGCGCCTCATATGCCGCTGAATTCGTTTTTAATTGTTTCAGGATATGAAAGGCTTCTACGAGAAAAGAAAGCTCTGAGGACAAGCCTAGCTGGCTTTTCATTTCCTCTACGTGCTGCTGAACAGGTTCTAGCTCTCGCTCCCAGTCTTCATATTGCCTTATGATTCTTTCGTACAGAAGTTCCTTTTGCCTCACAAGCGTTTCAGCTGAAGCTGCTTGAATTTGAAAATAATCATGATTTTCGCTTCTTCCTCCATGGCTCATCTTTGTATTTTTAAGTAATGGAGAAAATGCTGTGAAGACAAAAACAGAAAACCCTGCAAACAGCAAAGTCACCCACCACTCTGCTAAAAAGAATAAGATGAGCAGAATTACAGCATCAAACAAAAACATCAGCGGGAATAACCACGTTCGATAATGAACTTGTTTCTCTTTGGCTCTTGTTCCTCTGACATCTTCTGCACCCTGCTGCCTGACTTGCTGATCCTTTAATCCTTTTAGAGCGGTTTCCGCTTCTTCTAACTCATGTCTTGCGTGATCAAAGCGTTCGTCTAGTTGTGCCTTTCTATCCATTAAACGAACGTATTGGCTGACAGCCTCCTTTAATTCCCACTCAAAATCTAGTGAATCATCGATCTGATCCAGCCTGATGGGACGCTGCCACTTCAGCTTCGCTGTCGCTTCTTCTATTTTTTGTTTTAATAAATGACTTTCTGCTTTACCTTCTGCTAAGCGCTTCGTCACAAGCTCATCATCAAAGGACTCATTAATGAGACGCTTCATCTCCATGAACGTATCCTTGTCATAGAGTGGTTGAACTTGCCCTAGTGATGTTTGCAAGTGATCTAATTTCTGCTTCAGTGCTGTCAATTGAGCCTTCTTCGGGTGAAGGTGCGATTCTAATTTATCGAGTTCATGCTCGGTTTCTTGTCTAAACTGTTTGACTCGCTTTGGATAACGCCCTAATTCTTTTTTTAACTCCACCTTTTTCTCTATCAAAGGATAAAGGCGAATATGTTCATTCAATTGTTGAATATCTTCTTCTACATGCTTTATTTCTTGTTGAAGCTCTTCTATCCCCTCTGTTAATTGGGCTTGTTCCCGTTTCTTTTCAGCATAACGCCATGCTATCAATTTGGCCTGTTTCAGCTCGCCTGTAAGCTCTTTTATACGATTAAGCTGTTGGTTTAATTCGGGCTTGCGTCCATTGGGTTTAAAAAGCTGCTCCTGCTGCTTTAGAAGCCTGCTATCCATCTTGGAGGCCGCATCTGAGCCAAATAAACTGGAAAAGAGAAGAAACTCACCAATTTGGTCTTGGTTTAAGGCTTGAACATTTTGCAGTCCAAACACATCAAATGAATAAATCGACTGGAATAATCTGCGGTCCGTTCCCTTTAAAATAGTGCACAGAAAAGCTTCGTCTTTTACTTCACCATTCGGTAGCAACACCTGTGCTTGACCGCCTCGATCGGACGTTCTTTCAATATGAATGACACCTAACTCATCATCTAAACAAGTGAGGAAGCCGCCATAAAATGATCCCTGCTTTAACTTATACATTTTGCTTTTCGAAAAACCAAATAACATCGATTCAATAAATGCCTTCAATGTCGTTTTCCCCGATTCATTCAGACCATAAACGAGCTGAAAACCGTCACTAGAAAAGTGAAAGGTTCGATTGGAAAATTTCCCGAAATTCGCAATATGGAGTGAACGTATTTTCATTATGCCTCTCCTTTTCTCATAATTGCTTTAGCTGTTCTGTCAGCAACCTTTGCGCTTCTTCTTTTATATCCCCTTCATCCTCTTTTGTGAGGGCTTTTCCTGACTTCCTATAGGTTGGATGACGCTTGATCGGTGAGAGCAGCTCTTCATACGCCTCAAACTGGGCAATTTCTGATGTGAGTTCCTTTAAAAAGGAATCTTCTGGATAGACAACATCCTCGTTTGTACGACAATCAATAGACATCACCCAAACAAACACGTCTTCATCTTCTTCCTGCTCATGAAGAACAGCCAGCAGCTCCTCTAGCACCTCTAGCTGCGCAAGCTCAAAATAAGCTGGTGCATCACCAATCAATTTAATTTTCACAAAATGAGGAACGCCCCGCTCTTTCAGCTCACAGATCTTTTTTTCCACAAGCGTTACAAGATCCGTCATATGAGCCGTTTCTGTGATGTTTATTGTCAATGTCTCAAAGATGACATCAGCACAGCCAATAAACTCCGCTGTCTCAGAAGTATCGGATAGGTGAACGAAGTAACAGCCTTTCTCTCCTGTTTCTTTTATATGTCTTCCCTGCATGTTGCCAGGGTAAATAATCAATGGGTCTTCATGTAGAAGGGCCCTCTTATGAATATGTCCAAGCGCCCAATAATCGAAATCCTGAGAAAGGAGCTGCTGAAGCTGAAATGGTGCATACGCATCATGTCCTTCTTGTCCCGCTAATGTGCCGTGAAGCATCGCAATTTGGTAAGCAGCATCTGTCGTTTTGATGTAATGAGACGTCATATTTTCATACACAGCTCGCTCTTTGTAACTAAATCCATAAATACTTGCGACAAGCTGCTCTCCTCTATAAAAGGATTGTTCACTTGGTGTACTGCTCGAAAAAACGTGGACATTCTCTGGCCACTCAATTGGTGTCCATTCACCACCTAAATGATCATGGTTACCATAAATAATAAAAGCTTCGATCCCATGTGTTTGCAGCCTTAAAAACTGATTTCTTAAGAAAAGCTGTGCTTTCAGGCTGCGATTTGATTCGTCAAATAAATCTCCGCTCAGCAGCACAAAGTCTACTGCTCGACCAATGGCAAGATCAAACATGTTCTTGGCACTTTGAAATGTACTATCTTTCAACCTCTTAAATATTTGGCTTGGTATTTTCGATATTCCCGTAAACGGACTATCTAAATGAAGGTCTGCGGCGTGAATAAAGGTGAGCTTAGTCAAACGTCTATCTCCTTCTACGATACTGTAGTTGTCCATATTTTATCATGCTATTTTTACGAATGCACGTTCTATCGCTCTGATTCTAAAAAACACATTTTTGAAGGAAAAAAAGAGGTTTTGCCTTACTCTTTGTTTAATTACATTAAAAAACAGAAGAGAGGAAGATGAGAAATGGAGAAGACATACTTTTTGACCGTATTTGATCGGTCAGGTGAGACCTTAATAAATGAAAAAATCACCACGGATAGTGATGAAAAGGCAAAGGAATTAGGACGTCATCGCCTAATCGAACAACAATACACGAAGCATTCTCATCGGCTCGTTGATGATGCAGGCAAGCTTCTTTTATTTGAACGTTAAAAAAGCCGGCACTCGCCGGCCTTACATTCGTTTATACTTGATGAAACACAGGTCGTCTTTTTTCTAAAAAGGCTTGGATGCCTTCCCTATGATCATGACTTTGTCTGAGTCTTGCCTGCGCTGCTCGTTCCTTTTGAAGAACTGCTAACAGTTGTGATTCTGACTGCTGAAAATAGATCATCTTTGTTTCAATAAATGCTTGAAGCGGCATGTTGACAAATGGCTTCACACAAGCTTTTTGATACATATCAACCTCTTCTTGAAACACGCCGTCTGCGAGACCCAGCTTTAGCGCTTCATCAGCCGACAGCTTTTGTCCGCTCCAAATTAATTGTTTGGCGGTTTGTTCGCTTACTCTTTTAGTGAGGAAAAAATGTCCTCCGCCATCTGGAATTAACCCTATTCCATTAAAATTCAAGGCTAGTTTTGCCTTCTGATGTATAAACAAATAGTCACAGCTTAGAGCAAAGCTAAAAGCAAGACCAGCCGCCGCCCCGTGAACAAGCGCGATCGTCACTTTTTTCATACGGGCTAGAGAAAGTGTAATCCCTTCGATTAAATCCATCACACGATGGAAATCTTCCTCGCGATCTTGTTTCAGCATCATTCCAATATCTCCGCCTGCTGAAAACCCTTTTCCCATTCCCTTCAGCACAACGATTTTTGCACTGCTTTCACTTGCTGTATCACACGCCTCCTTAAGTTCTGCAAACATATCAACATGAAATGCATTATAAGCTTCCGGCCTATTGAAAATGATTTCAAAAATATCCCCGTCTAACTGACAATTGATATATGTCATCATCCATACCCCTCTTTCTTTTTGAGCTTATGACTTACTTCCCTTTCCATCGAACAATTCCTTTTCCTCTAAACAAAAAATTTCAGGATCAATTGATACTAAAATAAGCGTAATTGTTGAAAAAAGAAATATATTTATTAGAATCTGTGAAACCTCTTTGATAATTAAAAAAGTATATTTCCTCCTTGGATTTTCTATCGTCACAAGGCCCGCTAGAAAGGAAACTTGCAAATCAGTTCATTTAACCAGCATGCCAAGCAAACTCGAACTCCTGTTCAAAAAATAGCACGTGATATCTTCATACTCCTCTAATAACGCTGTAATCCTAAATGTGAAGGGCCCAGTTCCAATTCCGATCACACAACCATATGTACACCTGCTTTAACCTTTATATACCCTTTTATAAATGAAAAAAACACTGCGTCACCACAGTGTTTAAATGTGAGAAATAAATAATGACTCAAGGAATTGAATCTTCTCCTCCGTATAGTGCTCATAGCGATCATTATACGATTTTGGATCTTTTGGATTGGCATACTGCGTAATTTTTCCTGATCGTGGATCAATAAATTTACTGGCCGCACCGCAACCAATTCCAATGATCGTCTGCACTTCTTCCATAATGATGATATTATACAAACTTTCCTGTCTATCTAATGAATACCCGACATTTTCGAGATTCCCCAAGATGTTTTTTTGTCTATATAAATAATATGGATGATATTCATGTGCTTTCGTCCAAGCAACCGCTTCATCCATCATACGCATGATTTCCTGTCGGTCTGCCACTTGATATTTCTCCTTATTGCGTGTCATTTCAGACGCCCTTTTAAATGAGAGTGTATGCACAGTTAAAGATTCAGGCATTAGTTCTTCAGTCTGCTGCAAAGAGTGCTGAAATTCCTTCAGCCCTTCCCCCGGCAAACCAATAATTAAGTCCATGTTAATATTATTCATCCCGTACTGTCTTGATAAATGATACTTTTCAATCGTTTCTTCGACACTATGGTGACGGCCAATGGCTTTCAGTGTTTCATTCTCATACGATTGTGGATTAATGCTAATTCGGTCAATATTGTAGCGGTTTAGCACCTCTAGCTTATCAGGCGAAATGGTATCAGGACGTCCAGCTTCTACAGTGATTTCCCTAATGTGTTTCACATCAGGAAAAGAACGATACATTTCTTCATACAGCAAATCCATTTCTTCCGCTGTAATACTCGTCGGAGTGCCCCCACCAAAATAAACGGTCGTTACTTTAACACCATGTTCTTTGAGCCATGAGCCTATTTTTTGCATCTCATAATGCAACCCAAAAAGAAACGTCCCCACTCTTCCAGCTTGTCCTTTAATGGCATAAGCAGGGAACGTGCAATAAGCACATTTCGTTGGGCAGAAAGGAATACCAATATAAATACTCACTTCCTGCTGAAGGTCATACAAATCTGGAATCGCTTGTATTTGACGGTCGACAATTTCCTGCATCAAATTGATTTTTTCATCATGAATGAAATAATCACGCTTTAATGCAGCATGTGCCTCTTCCCTTGTCATGGCTTCTCTGAGCATTTTATGAAGTAATTTCGTAGGACGTATTCCTGTGAGGATTCCCCATTTTTGCGTGATTCCTGTATGTTCCTGAAGCAAGTGTAAATAAACAGACAGCACCGTGTTTTTGATTTGCTTCCAGCGTTCCTTGTCGTTCAAACCCTCTGGAACAGCTCTTGTAAAACAACTGTTTACGTCTGACCCCGCGATATGACCAGATGCTTCAACCATTCCATGTTCCTCTTTCCAGCTAAGTACCATCACTAGACCATCATACAGTTCGTCTGGAATAAACTGTACTTCACTATCTTCTTCAAATAAATTTGCTATATTGACAAGCGGGCGATGAAATCGTTCATCAGACAGCCCTTTGATTAAAATTCGCATCGTATCATCTTTATCTTCAAACTTGTTTCATTTTACAAAATTCATCTAGGGAAAGCAATGAAGAGAACAGACGAAGGCCCTGTCATTTCATGATTGACAGGGCCCTTCACCGTTTTATCGTTTAATATCAAATTGATGTAAAAAGCCTTCTCTTTGCTGCATTCTAAAGTATTCTTTGATCATATAAGCGACACCCTGTTCATCATGAGAACGTGTCACCCAATCGGCTTTACGCTTGACCGAATGAGGTGCATTTCCCATAGCAACACCTAGACCAACTAATTCAAGCATTGGAATATCATCTATCCCGTGGCCAATGACGACCGTATCTTCTAATGTAAAACCTAACGCTGAGGTTAAAAGAGAAAGTCCCGTTTCTTTAGAAACCCCTTTACAAACAATATTCATTTTCTCATGACTGATTTTGATCAGGTCAACAGATGGAAACGCTTGTTGAATTGTCTTGTGAATCTCAGGCTGAAGCTCTTCGGTCGAATACACTTCAATCACAGGTGTGCTGACCGGTTCATCCATAAGCATATCACTTAATGATTCAACAAATTGAACGGGATAGAAGATCGGATCAGACGGATGAATCAACGTTTTTCCCATAAGTTGAGACTGTGTTTTTTTTCGATTTCCGATAGAGAATTTTTCATGCAGCAAGCGCACATTACAATCAAAGCTTTCAAGAATTTGAACAAGATTAAATGTTTTTTCTTCCGTTAATTTTTTCACATGAAGCGGCTCATCGAGTTTATCAGCGATAAATGCACCACTATGTGTCACAAGTGTTGAAGTTGGAATTTTCAACGCCTTGGCAATTTTTTGTGCTGATCGAAAATGCCGGTTTGTGACAATCGTCACGTAAACCCCTTTTTTCTTTACATATTCCACAGCTTCTTTAGTAGCGGAGTGGATTTTTCCATTGGAACGAAGTAATGTTCCATCTATATTGAGTGCAAGTAGTTTTTTTGACACTGAGGCATCCCCCTTCTTGATGACTGTACTTACGATGAGGATATGCCCTAGCTAGGTGCTTTAGAACATGCAGTTCAAGCAATCACTGTTTTATATGAATGAAAGGTAAATAAAAAAGCCTACCCCTAGGCTTTTTTTATGTATGGTTTGGATGCGTAACAATGGAGGAGTGATGAAGCTCCCCATGATCCCCTAATCTTAACACACCAAAGCATTGCTTATATCAGATCCCCTTATGCTTTGCGTTTCTCCCAGAAGCGCTTCTCGTTTGGCTCATCGCCTTAAATCCCAAGTGAAACGCACCCAATTGTTCATGAGAGCACTCATTGAAAGCACTTTCAATAAGTATTATCGCAAAATTTTTGAGCTTAGACAACCTTTTTTTAAAGATGTCCTGATGAGATGTCAAATAAAAAAGGGCGATGACATTCGCCCTTTCCATTAATTTTCTTCTGTATTTCCATAAAGTTCTTCAAGAGGCTTCATGATAATTTTATTTAGCTCACCGATGAGCACACTCACACGTTGTTCTGCTTCCATCAACTGAGAGATTTTATCGTGCTGCTGCACAAGCGCAACTGTTTTTTGAGCTTGCTCAACCTCTTCTTGTGTAATCTCTTGACCAGTCATTTGTTTTTGTTGAAGGTTTACTTGAATGTCACGGAAGTTCTCAAACATTCTTTTAGAGGACTCATCCTCGTTTACCTCATCATAAAAATTTCTTAAAGTTGAATATTCTTCGCTATGACGCAGTGCTTTTTCAAGGTCATATGCAACATCATAAAGATTTACAGACATGTTATGTCTCCTTTCTATCCGTTATCACCGATATGATCGGCGGACACCACTCCACTATAACAAACTATGGCTTTCGTTTCACATATATACAATGAATTCATCAAAATTTCTCTAACTTGTCTTAGAATAACGTGACAAAGATAGCTTGGATTGCGCCGATCAATCCGCCTAAAAAACCGCCTAAGAACGTAATCATTTTGAGTTCTTTATTTGAAATACTGATTACAAGCTCCTCCATTTTTTGAAGCGGGAAAAGTTCAATTTGCTCACGAATGACTTCTTCAAATTGGAGCTTCGCTAGCAGCCCCTCTAAAGCATTCGATGCCGCTTTCATCCCCTTATCTACCAGCACTGGTGCAAAGTGAATTTTGAGATCATCCGCCACAGCACTGACATATGTTCCAACTGATCTGTCTAAAATCAGCTTTGTAGAGAAATGTGAAAGCAATTGCCTTTTCGCACTAAAGACAAGCTCTTTCACATTCCATTTCTCATCAAGCTCATGAAGAGAAAACTGCTTTATCTTGTCCCATTCTTGAACAAGCAAATCTGATAAAAACTTCTTTGTTTCTGCATTTCTTAAAAACTTGATGATTTCGGGATGTACACGATCAATTAAGCTTGAATTCCCAAGAAACATTTGAACCATACTGCCAAGCATTCCTCGTTCTTTTAAGAAGTCATCGATCATATTGCTAAGCCGTGCTTTTCCTTCCTCACTTTCAAAGTAATGAATACCCCGATTTAAAATATACTCTGCTACATCTGGAATTTTTGATGAGAGCTTGTTTTCGACTTCCTGCGGGAGCAGTTCAAATAAAGTTTGCTGGTCATATTTTTCAAGTAGTGAATGGAGTTTTTTGTCTGACCATTGGTGGAGCCATTCATCCGCTTTTATATCAGCCTGTGACATGCCGTATCTTTCTAACAAGGACACTACTGACATCTCCATCTCAGCCCCCTTGTCAATATATCGATGGACTGTATGCAATATCTCTTGCCTTGCCTCCGACGATTCAAATCGTTTTTGAATACCTTCTGGCGTCAGCAAATGCTCCATGACCATGACACCTACTTGCTTGGCTACTTCATCTCTTCTTTTAGGAATGAGGCCTGGTGTAAATGGAAGATTTTTCCCAAATAAGTAATATGGCTTATAAGGACGAAAAAGCATTTTAATCGCAAGATGGTTTGTCGTTGCTCCTATTACTGCTCCTATCACAATCATAAAGACAAATGTTGTGAATATATTCAAAGTCGTCATCTACCTTTCAAACAACACCCAATGTTTATTGTTTTTATCTATACGTATTATAGTTGTTGTCAAGATCCCAAGCAAATGAAGCATTCAATGAGACATATGATAAAGTGATCTGTCGTAATGATAAAGGAACAGAAGGTTTATGTAAAATACTGAATATGTGATTTTGGGGTGTTAAAAATTGAAGTAGAAAAGTAGGTGTTTTTTCATGACGTTAACATTAGGCATTGTAACCCTTTCTCTGCAGCATGAAGAGGGATTCACACTTTAGCTTGCCAAAGCTGCCTCTTCTTTTGATTTAGAGGTCGTTCGTTTTACACCTCTTGATTTAAAGCCTGCTTCAAATCTGATCCAAGGTCAAAAATATACGATTGGTCAAGGGTTTACAAACGCAGAATTTCCGATTCCTGACTTGATTTACGATCGATGTCTTTATCAACATGACACTCAATCTAAAAAAGCAAAACCAATCATGGAATGGTTAAAAAAGTATCCAAAAACAGCATTTTTGAATACTGGGCTCCCAAATAAAATGACGCTATTCGAGCAGCTCTATCTTCATTCTCCTTTACAGCCATATTTACCTGTCTGTTCATTATTGAATGAGCCTTCAGATCTGTTCAACATGGTCAAGGGGGAGGGATATTGTAAAATGCAGCCGCTCTCTCAACAGCATGCAGCACCCACTTACTTCATTTACTTAAAGGACAAATCAACATTTACTGTTCAACTTCATCACAAGCAAGTCATTACATTTTCTGGTCCATCAGAGATTGAGCGCTGGTGCAGAAAGTATATTGGTCGATATTTCCTCCAATTTTTTAACACAAATGATCAAAAAGAATTTTTATTTAATGAAATCAGAATTTCCCTTATGAAACAATCACAAAATCAATGGAAACGCATAGGGATTCATACAAAATCACCAGCAGAAAATAGCCTTTTAAACAATACACAAAATTCAGTTCATGTGCTAGGATTTAATCACTATTTAAACTCATTGCAGCCAAATATCAATGAGCTTCTTTTAGATGATATCGTATCCATTCAGTCATCTCTTCCAGCGTATTTAGATAAAAGCTTCTCTCCCTCCATAGAATTTGCTGTAGATCTACTTCATACAAATGAAGGAAAACTATTCATCTCAAATGTCAGTTCCAAGCCAGGAAGAACCTCCTTTTTAAAAACTTATCCTGAAAAAGAAAATCAATTGATCAACATCATTCTTGAATATGCGCAATCTACAATGTCTCAGCCGAAGGAGGTTCTTTATGAACAAAAAACGTTTCACCATCGTATCTCACCTCACAAGTGAAAAGACAGTACATCTTCCTATTCAATTTAAACAGCAAATAGAGATACATTCCGTTGCTTTAGGGTCTCATTTAGTAGACGGATTCACTATTTCCTACCATCAACACTCACATAAAATATTATTATCAGCAGATATATACAGTGATTTACTGATTCCTTACGAATCAAAAGCTGATGTAGTAATCGTTGATCAAGCCCTTTATATAGGGCCACTCATCGGTATTTTCACTGCTGGCTTTGAGTAGAAATCGCAGCCTTTAGGAGCAAGGTCAGATTTTTTTATCAAGCTTCTACAATCTTTCAGACAACACGCTGGTATTGCCTACCTTTTTGGCACTCATTCTATTGATTGGGAACGAGGAACAGTAGAAGGACTGCTGTATCAGCAGAAAAAATGGATCAAAAAACGACTTCCTCTGCCATCTGTTGTTTATGACCGGCTTCCAAATAGAAAAGCTACTCAGTCAGCATTTGTTCAGGAAACAAAGCGAAAACTCACTCAAGAATATGATTTCCCTTGGTTCAACCCTTATTTTTTTAATAAATGGCATATTCATGACCAACTAATGACAGATGAGCGAACAATGTTCTTCCTCCCCCATTCCATACAATTAGATCCTGCTGATGTTATAATGAAAATCAAAACACTTCTCCATCTTCATCATGTTATCTACTTAAAACCGATGAATGGAAGTCACGGAGACGGTATTTATCGGTTAACAGCAACGGAAAGCGGGATGACTATATGTACAAATAGAGGAATGGGCATTCGATATGAATCAGTAGACGATTTTATTAAACAATTCCGAAAGGATTGTGTCATTCATGACTATATAGCCCAACAAGGCATTGAATTGCTGCAAATAGAGAACCAACTGCTGGATTTCAGAGTTCATACAAATAAAAATAAGAACGGTCATTGGACAGTCACGGCAGTAGCGGCAAAAGCCTCAGGAGATCACACAGTCACCACCCATCAGTTACATGGTGGAACTGTCAAAACACTGAATGTTGTCTTTCCTGAAGCAAAGACGCGATTACAGATGCTGCAACAGCTTTCTGAAACCGCTATCACCCTTAGTCAGGTGATAGATGAAAAAATGCCAGGCTTTATTGGTGAAATTGGCTTTGATTTAGGAATTGATCACACTGGTGCTATTTGGATGTTTGAAGCCAATTCTCGTCCCGGTCGTGAGATTTTCCAGCATGCGTCATTGAAAAACTCAGAATGGCTCATTGGCAAAAGAATCGTGGATTACTCTTCTTACCTATCACAAACAGCACTCACTATTACAGACCACGCTACAGTCAATTGATTGTTTTTCTATTCTCGTGACGGTGGTCTTAAATCTATGCTTTTCCTATGCTATTTTCACTAGATGAGATACAATACAATCAAATGCAAAGGTTGTTTCCGTATTGTCGTATGTACTTATTGTTTCATCAATAAAAGCAAGGAGGCAATGAAGATATGATTTCTCATTTTCAATGGAAACCCCTTTTTAGAAAAGCACAAATGCCAGGCTGGAAAATATCCTTTTTCCACAATGGTGCACACTATGAAGGCATTTACCACAAAACAGGTGATATAGAATGGGGCTCCCAGCTTCCGCCATATGAAGTCGAACCAACCTTAAAAGAAGAAATCCACGAACTAATGCTATTCCATGTCTATGATTAAACTGTTTAAGGAGCCTCTCTATTTAGAAAAGTTTAAGCTTGTTTACGGACACCATATCATCAGCTAACCAACAACTGACAAACACATTCTTTGAAAAAGGTGAACTAAATCGTCCAAATGATTTGTCTCAGGCCATCACAAGTGACTTTCTAACAGATTCCGTCTTTTTACAACCAAACGAGCATTACATGCAACGAGGAAATCTTAGATCAGGGGTTACAATACTTTACCAATTTTTCATCCCTCATTCAATATGATGCCTCCGTGTTTCTAACGCTATTTCTGATGCATTTAAAGAAACAGTCTTTGATCGGGATGTTTTCCGCACCCTTATGACCTATATGCAATGTAATTTAAATACATCGCAGGCATCAAAAACTTTATACGTTCTCAGAAACAGCCTTCAATATCCAATCGATAAATTTATTGAGCGAACAGGACGACATTTTCAATAAGCTTCGGCTGCCTATTTTATGATGAATTTTTTCGATCTTTCATAAGAAACGGTTTACGTAAGCACCCTGCCCAAAAATAAAATAAGATGTTGTGCACGTTGTCCATTTACAGAATCTCACCTATTTTATACACTTTATTCATTAGTAAAACGCTTTCAAAAAGGGACTGGGAGGCTATCATCTATGGCTGAAATGATACTCAATCAAATTTATAAAGTGTACGATAACAAGGTAACAGCAGTAGATAACTTTGATCTACATATACAGGATAAAGAATTTATTGTGTTTGTTGGTCCATCGGGGTGCGGAAAATCAACCACCCTTCGTATGATTGCAGGTCTTGAAGAGATTTCACAAGGGGACTTTCTGTTAGACGGTAAACGGATGAATGACGTGGCACCAAAAGACCGGGATATCGCAATGGTTTTTCAAAACTATGCATTATATCCTCACATGAACGTGTACGATAATATGGCTTTTGGGTTAAAGCTTCGGAAGTTTCCTAAAATAGAAATTGATGAGCGGGTTAGAAATGCCGCTAAAATATTAGGGCTTGAACAATACTTAGACAGAAAACCAAAAACATTGTCTGGCGGTCAAAGACAGCGTGTTTCACTTGGCAGAGCGATTGTGCGCGATGCAAAAGTCTATCTTTTGGATGAACCGCTCTCTAACTTAGATGCGAAACTACGTGTTCAAATGCGAGCTGAAATTTCTAAACTTCATCAGCGCCTGCAAACGACATTTATCTATGTTACACATGATCAGACTGAAGCGATGACAATGGCTACCCGTCTTGTAGTCATGAAAGATGGCTTTATTCAGCAGATTGGTGCGCCGAAGGATGTTTATGAAAACCCAGAGAATGTTTTTGTAGGCGGATTCATTGGCTCTCCTGCGATGAACTTTTTTACAGGAAAGCTTTCTGAAGGCACCATAGCCATTGGAAAAACGCACATTCGTGTGCCAGAAGGAAAAATGAAGGTATTACGTAGGCAGGGCTATATTGGAAAGGATGTCATTCTAGGCATCAGGCCAGAAGACCTCCATGATGAGCCTGTGTTTATACAGGCATCTGAAGGAACAAAAATTGAGGCAAATGTAGAAATGGCTGAATTAATGGGAGCAGAAAAGATGCTTTATTCTTCTCTTGATGGTCAATCGTTTATTGCACGTGTTGATTCTCATACAGATGTTCAGACAGGTCAGTCTATACCACTTGCCATCGATATGAATAAAGCTCACTTTTTCGATGCTGAAACTGAACTGCGCATTCGCTCAATTGAATAAGAGAAGTTCTCGTGCACCATCACTCACTATCGGGTGATGTTTTTTTGCATGTTGAAACAACATTTACCATGGCCTTTTTTCGTATGTTTTCATCGCAAATATCCATAATACTTAGTATCAGGCGGATATCGTATTGGGTTTCGCCAAGTGGCAAATGACTTGAACATTTCGCTGGTGCGATTCCAGAAAACCCAACCAAACTAAATCATATATAAAAAGGAGATTCACATCATGGAAAATTCTAATAGATCAAATCAATTACTCGTTCCAGGAGCAGAGCAAGCAATCGATCAAATGAAATACGAAATCGCTTCTGAATTTGGTGTAAACCTTGGAGCAGAAACAACAGCTCGTGCTAACGGTTCAGTTGGTGGAGAAATCACAAAACGTCTTGTGTCTTACGCTCAGCAAAACCTTGGCGGAACAAAAGCTTAATTTCATATCTGGATCATAGAAGGCACCTCTTATGGTGTCTTCTTTTTTTGCTTTTATCCCTCACAAATTCCCTTTCTACTCATACTATGTATGAGAAAGGAGCGGATCTTCATGGACATTATTTCCGGTATGAATTTTGAGATTTTCCAATTTGTAGGACTCTCTCTATTATGTGAATATGCTCATAGTATTCGATCCTTTCATCTTTACAGAAAAAGCATGACATAAAATTGTACCATTTTGGGTTCTTTTCACTTATAGTATGTAGTGGAGGGATCGAACAGATGAAAATAGCACTTTTCGGTGCTCATGGACGTGTAGGACAAGCATTTCTTCGTTTTGTTCAAGTAGATGATCGTTACATGGTTCGTTCTTTAGTTCGGACAAACCGGGAAGGAATGCTTGCGGGTATGTTTCAAGTCACTGGCAATTCAAGAAATCAAGAGGATGTGCTTGAGACAATCAAAGGATCAGATATTGTTGTGAGCTGTCTATCGACAGATGGTGATGATACATTATCTATTTCAATGGAGCATATCGTACAAGCCATGAAGCAAACAGGGACATCAAGAATCATTACGATTGGCACTGCGGGTATTTTAAAAGCAAGGCAGCAACCGGAACTTTACCGCTTTGAAACAAATGAATCAAAGCGAACCACTACCCGGCCAGCCAAAGAGCATGCGAAAGCCTTTGAAATCATTCAATCGACTGAACTAGATTGGACCATTATTTGTCCAACCTATTTACCAGATGGAGAAGTGACACGGTCATATCGCTATGAAAAAGATTTTCTCCCTATAGATGGAAAGAAAATTTCAGTTGAAGATACGGCACACTTTTTATATCAGCAGTTAAATTCGAAGGAATTTTTGCATCAGCGAGTCGGCATCGCTTATTAACCTTTTGCCCGTGCAAACCATATACAACAAGGAAAAAGTCGAGGCGATAACATAAAGCCTCGACTTTTTTCGTCACTTAATGGTATCAAAAAGAGCCGCTTTCGAACTGAAGGAAACTCTTTTTTTGGCTGTTCACTTTTAGCTGCTAGCAACGGTTTGACCTTTTTTGGATTCAAAGGTGAAGTTCTTTAATACATTTTTTCCTTCGTTATAGGCAAAGGTGACATCCTGAAACTGAACGTGTCCCTCTATTTTCTTCTGCACAAGTTCTTCCATTTCAGTTCGTGGCTCATTTAATAATCGAAAGACCCTTTCAGATGATACCCTTGCTAATTCTAATCTGGAAAATTGATTCACGATGCCTGTAATCGGCTGGAACAATCGATTTAAATAATCGACAAACGCATAGAGTGCCCCAATGGACACAAATTGACCAGAACGAATGTCATCAACTGCCTGTCCAAGATACCTTTGGGGTAGCATTTCAAGCACATTCACAATAAGGAGCAGCATAATAGCAATCGTATATCGCCTCCACTCTTCTTTAAAGAACCAGCCTAATTTCGCAAATACTGAAAACATGTTCTTCTCTCCTTTTAAAGCTAGCCGCTTTCTATATTTTCTTGGCTGTCACGCATGTTGACAAATACGCAACATACGCGTTGATTCATCCGATCAATTGGCACAACATCGTTCCTTTTCAATGACCAATGAAGGTGTAATTGTCACGTGAATCAACTCATTCATGCAGTTTGATTTCATTCTTCCAAAGTGCATATGACATTTCCTCTTTTTGGATCTTGAGGATTTTTTTATCTTATAGTATCTGTAGCTATTTTCAATAAATGAAATTTTCTAACAAAAATACGTGACCATCATGTGTATGTTTTTCTCATAACGGGTATATCATGAGTGTAAAAACTCCTTTTGAAAGGAATGATGATATTGTTTCAAGCTGATCGGATGGTCATTGCGTTTGATGGACATGAAGACAGTAAGAAAGCGTTAAAAAAGGCAATCGCCTTAGCCAAAACCTTGCATGCCAAGCTCACCGTCGCCTATGCACATGATCGCAAATCAGGCAGACAGGTGTTTGATGCACCGCGCCCAATGACTGGCGGCGCTTATATCGGCGGCGGCATGGCAGACCTTCAAACACCCCCTATATATGTACCTCATGATGAACAGCAAAGTCCCTTGATTTTTGAAGACCATACAGAAGAGGTCGTTGCAGAAGCGAGGATGATTTTGAATGAGGAACAGTTTGAAGCTAAAATAGAAATTGTCGAGGGAGAGCCTTCAGAAGCAATTATCGAATATGCTGAAGACATATCAGCGGACCTCATCGTCATGGGAGCACGTGACCAAAGCAGATTAAAAAAAATGCTATTTGGCAGTGTGAGTGAAAAATTATCATCAAACTCAGATATACCTGTGCTTATTGTGAAATAAATGCATTACAAAAGGCTGTAAACATTGGTTTACAGCCTCTTTCATTTATGAAGTAATCGATGCTTCACTTTCTTGCTTAATTTTTTTTTGGAAACCTTCCTGAACACGCTTCGTGATCTCTCCAGGAACACCTTCTCCTACTGATTGACCATCTATCTCAACAATCGGAACGACTTCAGCAGTTGTTGAACTGATAAAAATTTCTTTAGCACGCAGCAGCTCTTCTTTGCTGATACGTGTTTCTTCGACACTGCACCCCTCTTCCTCACATACCTGTAGCAGTTTTCTACGGGTAATGCCGTTTAAAATGAGGTTGTTTGCTGGGTGTGTACGAATCACGCCATCAATGACAGCATATACATTCGAGGAGGTTCCCTCCGTCACAAAGCCGTCTCTGATTAAAATGGCTTCAAACGCACCAGCTTCCGACGCTTTCTGCTTTTCCATGACGTTATATAATAGGTTTAAGCTCTTAATATCACATCTTAACCAGCGAAGGTCATCAGATAATAAGGCCTTTGCACCAGTTGTCTGCTCTTGAACAGGCTTTTTCACTTGGAACGTATACGCCGTGATTTGAGGAGTGAGAGAATCACCATATTGGTGTTTGCGAGGTGCTACCCCTCGTGTCACTTGAATATATACGGCGCCATCTGTTAGTTGATTGTCAGCGACTAGCTTTTTTAATTTTTTTTCCATATCCGATACCGTACCTTGCAGATGAATGCCGATTTCTTTTGCACTCTTGAACAGACGCTCTGTATGCTCTTTTAATGTAAACAAAGTACCATTGTATACACGGATGACCTCATAGACTCCGTCGCCAAATTGGTAGCCTCTGTCCTCAATATCAACATGTGCATCTTTTTTTTCAATGAAATCTCCATTGTACAATACTTTCATATGGATTCTCCCCTTCGCTTTGCTTTAATGGTTGGATCTGATGCTATCTTAGCCGATAAATGAAAACGTTTCAATGATTATTCAGAATGATTTTTGATCAAATAAATGGATCACTTTCTATTGAAACAAATATAGATTCATAACGAAAAAGATTCCAACTTTTTAGCATCTTCTATATTCATAGGCTCTTTTTTCCTGTATACTTACTCAATATAAGCACGACAAAAAACAGCGAAAAAAGACAGAATCCACTACATGATTCGACACAAATTTTTGATTTATTGGAGCGATTGTAATGCAACGGGTTACGAAAAAACAGACACCTTCAAACACGCTGCTGCTCTCAAAGGCTATTGGTTTAGTGATTCTTACACTGATCCTCTTTTTAATATGGGATATGTCAAAAACCAATATGCAGGCAGCAGATCAACCGGCTGAAATGTCTGCGAGCAGTCAATTCCGAGACACAATCATAAGTCTGAAAGCAAAAGATGATTCTACGAAAACATTAGATGCACATTTTAAGATCAACCCAAACAAACATGTAACGGATCAAACGATCTTTTTAACCTTTGATGATGGTCCTTCTGCTACATTAAATCAGCTGTTAGATGTGCTAAAGGCGCATCAAGTGAAGGCCACATTTTTTATGCTTGGGCCAAAGATCAAAGAACACCCAGCAGCTGTGAAAAGGCTTCATCAAGAAGGGCATCAATTAGGGCTTCATGGCATCACGCATGATGTGAAACGCTTTTATCAACAAAGTGATTCTCCCGTCAACGAAATGAAAGAAGATCAGCGCATTTTAGCTTCTGTCACAGGTGAATATACTCATCTGGTGAGAACACCCTATGGCAGTGTTCCAAATTTAACAGATCAGCAAAAAATACGTTTAAAACAAAAAGGCTTTATTTATTGGGATTGGACAATTGATAGTCTTGACTGGAAATATAAAAGCTCAAAATACGTACCAGAGGTATTGAATCAGCTGCAAGTGCTTGAGACAAAACATCCAAAAGAACCAAAAATCATTTTAATGCATGATCACCCAGCTACCGCAAAATACTTAAACAGTCTGATCACACAGCTAAAAGCAAAGGGCTATACATTTGAAGTCCTTGATGAAACAATGAAGCCGCTACAACAATAAAATTTGAAACGTCAAAGCCCCGCAAAAAGGTGCGGGGTTTCTTTATGATTTATATTTATAGAGATGTCGTAGATAGGGTAGCTCATATTTCGTCTGGCACGAAGGACAAGTGGCAGTCTGAATGAAACCATGCAGTTCATAGACATGCTGACTTCCCTCTTTTTTTGCAAGCCGTCAATATTTTGTGTGAAGATATCCACATGCTTCCCTTGCTTCTCAAGGTTTGCCAAAAAGTAATGTCCCGCATTTGGTTCGTACTCTCCACTCATTTTCATTTGAAATAATTCCTTGAATTTTGGCCAGAATTGATGAGGGTGTGATAAAAAATAGGATCCGCTCATTGCCTCCATTCTAGAGGTATCTTCTGTCCACACACCACCTGTTGATCTAAAATCGGGGATACCCGATTCTGTGCTCATACCAGCACCTGAAAGTACTGTGATATGTGAAGCTTGTGCCACACTCTCTCTTTGCGCTGCCACCTTTGCTTTATTCACCTTGCTGTTTCTCACCCTTTTGTTCCATATAAATGGTCTGTCCAGGGAAGGCGAATTCTACACCTTCTTGATGGAAGATATCGATGATACGATAGTTAATGTCTTGCCTAATATCAAGGTTTTCAGACCATGCCGTTGTGTTTGTGTAAAAGTTAAAAAATAAGTTCATATAGCTATCTGCCAGTACATCGAGGTTCACCATAATGGTTTCCTTATGAACACCGTCATGCTCATACAGCATTTGTTTAAGACGCTTAATACAATTTTCAATATTTTCCTTTTGTGTATTATAGGCCACACGAACTGAGAATGTAATCTGGCGTTTATTCATTCTCGTCCAGTTTGTAATCGGCTCCTTTGAAAGCGTGGAATTTGGAACTGTCACGACTGCTTCAGCAGGCGTTCTAAACTTTGTGCTTCTAAATGTAATGTCCTCTACTGTTCCAAGTACACTTGGGGTCTCCACAAAATCGCCCATCGTAAATGGCTTCTCTGTAATAATAACAACACCTCCAAAAAAGTTCGCCACTGTATCCTGCGCAGCGAACGCAAAAGCTAGACCTCCTAGACCAAGTCCTGCCACAAGCCCGTTCACGTCATAATTAAATTCTTGTGCAATGACACTAATACTCAGTGCAATAATAATAAAACGAAGTACCTTTGATAAAAATGGCGCTAAAATATCATCCATTTCTAATTCAAACTTTGAATTCACCTTTTGAAATAAGAATGAAGAAGCAGCGGTTAAATTACAAAGCCCCCACGTTAGCATCAATATAATCGAAGACCTATACAATTTAATGATGACACCCATATGGTGCTCAAAGTACGGCGCCTGTCTAAACGCAAAATATAAGCCAAGTACCACAAAAAACAGCCTTGCAGGTTTTTCGAATGCCACAACAATTTGATTAATGACCTCAGTTTTAGACCGATTCGTCAGCCTAAAAAGGAGATGAAACAAGTACTTCGCAAATACTTTCCGAAGCAATAAAAAAAGCAAAAAAATACATAGGCTAATGCCAATTTGGATCGCAATTTCTACTGTAAAGTATGTATCCATCCATTTTTGTGGAAACATGTCTGTCTCTCTCCTTTAAAACAATCCTCTCTAGTTTATATTATAAACTTCGTATGTGTCCTCTCTTAAATGTCTGACCTGAATATAAAAAGCCTCGAGATACATCCCGAGGCATGATGTTCAATATGAAATTTTGGCTTGAGACATAACGACGGGCAGCAAACTACTTTTTCTTCTGAGTCTGATCAAGGAGAGTCGCTTTAAACATTTCAGCATCCGTTTCGACCTTAATACGTTCTTCTACTCTAATTCTCCCTTTACCCAATCATCTCGCCTCCTTTTCATCATTATAAAACATCAGAATTTTCAGTCAACATGACGAATGTACTAATATTTTGACGAACGCTGACGATTTGGACAAAATTGATCGAAGAAAAATTGATGTAATTCAGATTTACTCAATGAAAGCTTGGGATATTCCTGGAACTTTTCACATTTACACAACATGCTTTTTTACATACCGCTACCTTCCCCTCCTGATAGTAAAGCAGGACAATATATAAGGCATTTGATATGATATGATAAGATCAGAACTTATGTCAGGGAGCTGGATCATGTGTATATTATTGCGCATAGAGGATCATCAAGCGCTGCCCCAGAAAATACAATCGCTGCTTTTGATTTAGCTGTTCAGCAGGGTGCAGATTATATTGAGTTAGACATTCAGCTAACAATGGATCAGCACATAGTTGTGATCCATGATGATACCGTTGATCGAACGACAGACGGAAGTGGGCCAGTCAGAAGTTATACACTCGATCAGCTTAAAAAGCTGGATGCAGGGAGCTGGTTTGATAAACGGTACGCCAAAGAAAGAATCCCAACATTACAAGAAATTCTTGAGAGATACAGCCAGTGTATCGGTATATTGATTGAAATCAAGCATCCAAAACGGCAAATTGGGATTGAAAAAGCAGTTGTGGACATCATCAATCGTTTTTCCTATTCTCGCCATATCATGGTTCAATCTTTTGATGACACTACACTTCAAAGAATCAAAGCTGACGCCCCTTCTCTTCAAACAGCTTTTATCATGAAACCTTCCGCCTTAAAACTGACGAAAAGGAAATTAGCGGTGTACAACTCGTTTGCTGATTGTCTTAATATGAAGAAAACGATGATCAACAGTTGGTGGATAGACCATATCCACTCATTCGGGATGGATGTGTTTATATGGACAGTGAAAGATCAAAAAACAGCCAACTGGATAAAAAAATACCCAATTGATGGAGTGGTGACGGATCATCCGCCATTTTTTTCAAAAGGAGAAATGATGTAAATGAAAACTTATCTCGCCGTTTTTATTGGTGGACTGATTGGTACGTTTTGCAGATATAAGCTAAGTCAATCCGTTGTCAGCCAAACATTTCCCTACTCAACACTCATCGAAAACGTTGCAGGCAGTCTGCTTCTTGGTTTTGCCACAGGATACTTTATGTTTCATAAAGAAAAGAAATATCTTGCAGCTTTGATCGGAACAGGATTTTGCGGTGGTTATACGACCATGTCCACTTTTTCTAAAGAGGCAGTTCTCTTATTACAAGCTGGGCAATTCAATTCAAGTGTAATGTACATACTACTGTCAGTGATTGCTGGAGTAACTGCTGCCTTAACTGGATTTATAATCGCTCAGCGGCTTTTACATCAACATCACCAGCAGAAAGGAAGCAGATAAATGATTGATTTTTATACAGCGGTTGCAGGAGGGATTGGTAGTGCCCTTCGTTTTTTCATCAGCCAATCTGTTCAGAAAGCCCAATCCCATGCGCGTTTCCCATATAGTATTATGCTCGTCAATTTATTAGGTGCAGCCGGTTTAGGTTTACTGACAGGTGCAGTGATGTCCGATCACCCACTACTTGTAATCATTGGAATTGGTTTTTTCGGTGGTTTTACGACATTCTCTACTTTTAGCGTAGAGTCGGCAACCATGCTGATGCACCGTCAAATAGGGAAACTTGCTGTCTATTTAGTTATGACGATTCTCGGGTCTTTAAGTCTCTTTGCTGCGTTCTATCAAATAGGACAAATCCTTTTTTAAATATTCGTGATGGTTGCTAAGCTGATGAGTAGTTGATTCATTAGTTGCCCTTCTATGCGAACATATATTCCCTAAAAAAGAAACTTAATACCTAAAAAAACCTTGAGCTTATTTTTTGCTCAAGGTCATTTCGTTTACTAACAGCGGCTCTTTTATATCAAGCCTAGTTCGTGTGTTTCCTTTTTCTGATGATGTGATGCCTTTTTTCAGGTCAATCTTTTTAATATAACGTCCATCCATTTCCAGCACCTTTATCCGAATATCATCAAGATAAATGGATTGCCCTTCTTGGATATCAATATTTTCCTTTAAGATTAACCCGCCAATTGTATCAATCTCTTCATCCTCATAGGAAAGCTCGATCAAATCTTGAATGTCACTTAATCTAACTTTGCCATCTAGTACATAATGATGATCGGCTCTTTTTTGAATGATTGGCTGTTCATCTTCATCAAATTCATCCCGAATGTCTCCAACAATCTCTTCTAAAACATTTTCTGTAGTGACAAGTCCAGACGTTCCGCCATATTCATCGGTTAAGATCGCCATATGCATTCTATCACGCTGCATTTTGACAAGTAACTCCTGAATTGGAATTGTATCAATCACTTCAATCACTGGATAAATATAATCTTGAATCTTCAGGTGATCTTTTTCTCCTTGATACACAATATCTGCAAAGAGCTGCTTTTTGTTCAGCATGCCAATGACATGATCTTTATCACCTGAAAACACAGGAAAGCGCGTATACTTTTCCTTCGTCATGATGGCGAGTATGTCGTCAAATGGCATATCTTCCGGGATGGCACAAATTTCTCTTCGCGGTATCATGATCTCTCTGGCAATTCGATTATCAAAATCGAAAATTTTGTTCATATAATTATATTCTGATGGGTTGATTTCCCCATTTTTTAAGCTCTCAGATAATAAAATCTTCAATTCCTCTTCAGAATGGGAATGTTCTTTTTCAGACCCCATATCGATACCCATCATTTTGGTTAACACACGGGCTGACCCGTTCAATACATAAATGAAAGGGAACATAAGCATATAAAATGCATGCAGCGGGCCTGACAGCCATAGCGTCATTTTTTCTGCCTTTTGAATGGCAAGTGTTTTTGGTGCAAGCTCACCTACGACTACATGCAAAAAGGTAATTATAGAGAACGCAAGTGTTGCTGAGATCAGGCTGATTGCTGAATCAGGAATGTTTGTCAAACCGAACCCTCGAACCAAAAGTTCTTTCACTGCCGGCTTACCGATCCACCCTAAACCAAGTGATGTCACCGTAATACCAAGCTGACAGGCTGACAAATATTCATCTAGCCTTGATGTCACCTTTTTCGCCATGGTGGCCTTTTTAGACCCTTCGGCAACAAGCTGATTAATTCTTGAACTTCTCACCTTCACAATGGCAAACTCAGATGCAACAAAGAAAGCTGTTAAAGCAATCAAAACACCGACTATACTCAGATTAACAATATCGTCCATTTAACCTTGCTCTTTCTTAGAAGAACAAGGAGTCACCTCCTGATTGATGATGTTGTCTTTTGCAAAACGGTTAACTGATTAAATAAGACTACATTGAGGGTCCCACTTAACCACCTCCGGTTCACATAAAATCCGCCTCTCTGCATATATATGAAACGGTATTCATTTTATCTTACCATAAATAATCTGAAAGTTCCTGTATCATCATGTTATTTTTGACATGATAGCCTAAATTGAGGGAAGTCCCCTCTGCATATTGGAAGGGAATATGAACGATTAACTTGTATTTCAGACTCGAATTATATTAAACTATTTTCATAAACTATAACGTGACGGTTAGGAGGAGATGTTCAGATGGGGCTGAGAAAAAGTATCGTATTGGTGAACTAGCACAAATTGCACAGGTGACGAAACGAACTGTAGATTATTATACAAATCTTGGACTGCTTGCGCCTGTTAGATCTTGTTCAAATTATCGTTATTACGATGAACTTGCTTTAAAACGATTACAATTAATCGTTCTTTGCAAACAGCAGAGATTGGCTCTTTCTGACATCAAATCCAGATTAGATGAACAATTCCCTTCTCAAAAAGAAGAACATGATGAACTTGTCCATTTAACCACTGATATCGATCGTATGAATGAACATATGGACCGCATTTTGACACGTTGTAAGCAGCTTCAACCAGAACAACGTGAAAAACTAAAAGAGCAGCTTACTCCAGAAAAAATGACGGCTGTCCAATCATTTTTACTGCTGTTAAGTTAAAATCTTTACTAAACAGGAGGTGTTACCTTCGTTCTCAAAGTCAGAACGAAGGCCTTAATTGGACATAGTTAATTTATTCATAGTTGCTTTACTTATAGCTTTAACCGCATTTTTCGTTGCATCAGAGTTTGCGATCATTCGCTTAAGAAGCTCAAGAATTGATCAATTAATTGCAGAAGGTAATAAAACCGCAATTGCTGTAAAGCATGTAACGACTCATCTTGATGAGTACTTATCTGCCTGTCAGCTTGGGATTACCATTACCGCCCTTGGGATTGGTTGGTTAGGGGAAGAAACGATTTCGCATATGCTTGCACCACTCTTTGCAGAGCTTTCAATTCCTCAATCAGCTAGTCACATCGTCACTTTTATTATTGCGTTTAGTATCATGACGTTTTTACACGTTGTGGTTGGAGAACTTGCACCTAAAACACTCGCCATTCAAAAGGCAGAGCAAGTATCCCTTCTTTTTGCTAGACCACTCATGATTTTTTACAAAGTGATGTTCCCGTTCATCTGGGTATTAAATGGATCTGCTCGTTTGTTAACGAAAGCGTTCGGTCTTCAGCAAGTATCTGAGCATGACATGGCGCACTCTGAAGAAGAATTGCGAATTATTTTATCAGAGAGCTATAAGAGCGGCGAGATTAACCAGTCTGAATTCAAATATGTGAACAAAATTTTTGAATTTGATGACCGTCTTGCGAAGGAAATTATGATTCCGCGGACCGAAGTTGTCAGCTTCCCTCACGATATTACCATTGAGGAAATACTGAAAGTGACCAAGGTGGAAAAATATACACGCTATCCAATTGAAGATGGCGATAAAGACAACATTATTGGTGTTGTGAATATTAAAGAGGTTCTCACTGCTTGTATTAGTGGTGAATGTTCTACAAGTGATACGATTGAAAAGTTTGTGAACCCGATTATTCATGTGATTGAAACCGTTCCTGTTCATGATTTACTGCTCAAAATGCAGCGTGAACGAGTACACATGGCCATTTTATCAGATGAATATGGCGGTACAGCAGGTCTTGTTACCGTTGAAGACATCCTTGAAGAAATTGTCGGAGAAATTCGTGATGAATTCGATATTGATGAAATTAACGAAGTGCGTAAACTTGGAGAAGACCATTATATCTTTGATGGGAAGGTCCTTGTCGATCAAGTCAACCTGCTACTAGGTACGCAGCTTGATAACGAAGAAGTCGACACGATCGGCGGCTGGTTCCTTACACAGAAATATGAAGTGGAGAAGCACGACTCTATTCGTGAACAAGGCTATGAATTTATCATTAATGAAGTCGATGGACACCACGTCTCATACATCGAGGTCAAAAAGCGAAATGAACAACAATTAGAAGCAGCCGAAGAAGGCGCTTCGTAAGAAAAAAACGACCCTTGCTTAACAGCAAGTGGTCGTTTTCTTATGCCTTTTCCTTTTCGATTAATTGAGCTTCAAGTTCTTTGATTCTTGTATTTAACACTTCCGCCGTGGCACCTAGCCTTTCTTTTGACGGCAGATGGTCAAATTCTGACAGCTCAATCGGCTCACCGATGATTAAGCGCATTTTCCCCTTCTTGAAAAGACTTTTTGCATTTGATGGTCCTTTGTAAGCCGCTGGTATAATTGGCGATTTACCTAATTGTGCAATGGTGACAGCCCCTCTTTTTAAAGGCACATCCTCTGTTGTCCGTGTGCCACTTGGAAAAATCCCAACGATCTTCCCCTCTTTTAATAATTTAATGGGCGTTTTAATACTGCTTGGCCCAGGATTCTCTCGATCAACTGGAAAAGCATGAATCTTTTTTAAAAATCCGCCGATCCATTTATTTGCAAACAATTCTTTTTTCGCCATGTAGTGGATCTCAAACGGAAGAATTCCTGCGCCTAATGCAAGAACATCCACAAAACCCTCATGCGTACAAGCAATGACAAAACCCCGATCTGTTGGCAGATTCTCTTTTTGATACACTTTGATTCCACCTCGGAGAGCAAATAATGCTTTGACGGTATAGCCTGAAAATTTATACATAGTGCACTTCCTTTGTTTGAAGAATGGAGGATTTGTTTCTATTATAACAAATTTTTTATTACCTGGTACTAAAAATTTTCTGATGCTGTCAAAATGATGGCTGTTCATTAAAATGATGTTTTTTTGTTTGAATTACGGGTCCTTCTGTATTCTGGCATAAGGTTTTAGGAAAGAATAGAATAGGAATTTTATCCAATTTTGTCTTTTTTCGAGTTTTTATCCTGATTTGTTCTATTAAAAATGCTTTATAAATGATGCAAATTTCGCTATGATAAGGAGAAATGATTTTGAATCGGCGAAAGAAATGATTAATGTACGGTCTATGAGAAGTTTCGTGCAACTTTATGCCTTTCTTATTCGTGTATAACATAGAGGGGAGAAAAATCAGTGACAATCGATGAAATTTATCAAATGTATATGAACGATGTTTACAGGTTTCTGCTCTCCATGACAAAAGACAAACATTTGGCAGAAGACTTATTGCAGGAAACCTTTATGCGTGCTTATATACATATTCATTCCTACGACCATAGCAAAGTGAAACCTTGGTTATTTCAGGTGGCACGAAATGCTTTTATTGATTATGTCAGGAAACATAAAAAAGAAGTGACCATATCGGATGATCTCATTGGCGGTCTTTTACAAACGTCTGTACAAAGTCCTGCTGAACAGGTTGAAATAAAAGAAGTCCTCAACATGTATTTAGAGCAGCTTCCAGATAACTACAAGGAAGCATTGACATTGTATTATTTAAAAGAATTGAATTACAAAGAAGCATCCAAGGTCATGAATATTACTGAAGCAAATTTTAAAAGTGTTTTATTTCGTGCAAGGCAGCGCCTAAAAGCACTTTACAACAGAGGTGTTAATGATGAATGAAGAGTTTAACAAGCGATGGGAACAATATAATAATGGCGAAATGAATGAGGAAGAAATGATGGCGTTTGAAGAAGAGCTTGAAGAAAATGAAAAGCGCTTAAGCCAGGAACTGAATGACTCAGAATGGACGGACTTTTCCATCAGTCCTGAAAAGCAAAAAGCCATTTTACAATATGGAAAAAGAAAGTCATATATGCGTATTTCCGTACTTGCTGTCATATCGACGCTCATTATTTTACCGCTTTGTACACTAGGAAGTTATCTATACTATGGGATTGGCGGAGCAGAGAGCAGGGGCAATCATTTTATGGAAACAGCCGCAGTGACAGTTGCTCTGACAGAGCCTAATGTAGCAATTGATATGAAGGATTTAAAAGGACAGGTCAAGCTGTTTGGTATGAATACTGAGGTTAAGCTGCAAAAACAAATTGGCAATAAAACAGAAGCCATTGGCATTGAACAAATTGACATGTTTTTCGATAAACTAAAGCAGCCTACGATCTCTTATTATGGTGACAGTGCGCGCGATACAGAAAAATTCTTTAGCCACCCATCTACGCAGGCAGATGCATCAAAAAGACAAACACTCACCACGCTAAACAAGCTTCCCGAAGGAACAGTGAGTGAAGTGTATGTATCCTATGTCACAGCTTACACACCAAAGGAGGTTTATTCATTTGCTGAAAAGTATGATATGAAAGTCCTCTGGAATGCGATTAAAACAGAGGATTCATTAAGTGGAAACCAGCTCCCAATCGGTTTTCCTGCAAAAGACTCCGAATTTTTAAAGGAGCTACAGCACACGTCAAAAACAGAGGTAGATCAATTCAAAGATGCCCTAGCCTATGTCAATCAGCATCCAACCTGGGCAAAAACAATCTCTGGCAGACCTGAACTTGATCTCTCTAACCGAATACGTTATATCAATCAAAATGGTGTCACTGTTTATGGCTCTGTTGTGACGGGTCCTTCTAAGGAAATTGAGAAATTTGTGAAGATGAAACGTATTAAAACGGCAAAAGTGAGCGAGGTGGAATTATGGAATTGGTAAGAATTTTTAAAGAGCATAATGTATTTGGCTGGATTTCTGTTGGCACAGCTATTTTATCCCTGCTCATGCTGAACCTCGCCATTATCAGTAACGTGACATTTTATTCTTTTCAGATGCTCCCTTTTGCAATGGCTGCAGTTCCATTTGGCATTATTGAACTGTTCATTAAAAAGGGGCGTACGGGCCCAGGTTTCCTAGGCGTCGTTTTGAATATTTTTATCATCGTTTGTGTCTATACCATTGTATCGATCGATGTAGATCTTCAATTAGGTTTTTAATGGCTCACAAAATGAAAAGCCAGTGATACTTGACTACACCGAGTATCACTGGCTTTTTTGGTTTATTGTTTATTGAATTCTGTGTGCTTTGTGATGTGCAATGATAGTGCTGATAAATGACAGCAAAACAGGACAAATCCATAAGGTCTATCATCTCTTGTGAATGATATATGAAAAAAAGACTGCTCATGAGCAGTCTCAGACCGTAGACAAACCCCACCTTTACTTCAAGTAAAAGTGGGGTTTTCACTTATTTTGATAAAATTTATCAGTTGTCTTACGCTGGACATGGTCCTTTCCATGTCCAGTTTGCTAGCTTTTT
>NZ_JBAWSW010000017.1:0-56211 GCF_037104745.1 Bacillus sp. FJAT-53060 | reverse complement strand
TCTCTAATTCGGAAGAGTACTCGGGACCCTTTCCATAGATATATTGTTTTCCAACAGGCTGTTCGAACCTGTGTGTATCCCCAGCCTTATGCCACCTCACCCATGTCTGAACCTGCGTCTTATTCTTGATATTCAATTCCTGCATGATCTCTTTCATAGGTACACCTGCCAATCTCATTTCTACAGCCTTCTGTTTGACTTCAACTGGATAACTCACTCTTGTCCCCATAGAAAAAACACCTCCATGTTTTATTTCGGATCACAACGGTCCGTTTTCAAACTTGAAGGTGTTTTTTATTTGTCTCATATTATGGGGTCAGTCCCCTTATTTGGCAAGTGCTTTTTTAACGATTCCGCTTTAACTTTTTGAGTGCATCGTATTTTCCATACTGCTTTTTGAATTCTGTATATAGCTCGTCCAGTTGAATAAAGCAGTGATATTGGGTAGGCTTTAGCAAAATGAACTCTAATCGTTCTGTCCAGTTAATAGGAGCAACAGGAAACATCTGTTGTTTAATATCCTCCCAATCAACCGTTTGAAGCCGCTCCCCTTTGATCCAGTAAAACATTGCAATCATACTGACGATTCCTTGCAGCATATCATCCTCTTCACAGCGGGATTTTCTTGTTTGAAAACGAGGAAGCATTTTTTCTTTTAATTCATTCCAAAGCTCGAACATCACAGGAACACACTCTTCTGTTTTCTGCCACGGAAGCCCGTCTGTTAAAGGTTCTGACGATAGATCAAATGCGAGTGGATTGACCCTTAGGATATCTAATCGTTCGCCTTTTATCTCTGTCTTTTTCTCTTTTAGCTTTTCTACATATGAGGTGAAAACAGCTGCCGCACTCATGCTAGCTTCACCAGCCCTTTTTTCAGCCTCTTCTGCCCTTCTCTACACATATCGAGCAGCGGACAAGATGCACATTGCGGCCGCTGCGCCTTGCAATGATATCTACCAAAAAAGATCAGACGATGATGGGTGACGGACCAATCTTCTTTTGGCACCTTCTTCATTAATGTCTGCTCTACTTCGAGAACAGAATCCTTCCAGTGGCAAATCCCAAGGCGTTTACTAACTCGTTCTACGTGTGTGTCTACAGCAATAGCCGGAATCCCAAAAGCGACTGATACCACAACATTTGCTGTTTTTCGTCCAACACCTGGAAGCTTAACTAGCTCGTCTCGGCCCCTTGGTACTTCACCGCCAAATTCTTCAATCAGCATTTTACTTAATTTTTGAATGTTTTTCGCCTTATTTCGATAAAGACCAATTGAGCGAATATCTTGCTGCAATTCTTCAAGCGGCACACTTAAAAAGCCTTCTGGTGTTTTATACTTTTGAAATAATGTTTTGGTCACTTTGTTCACAAGAACGTCTGTACATTGAGCAGAGAGTGCAACAGCGATCACAAGTTCAAATGGATTAGAATGAACAAGCTCACACTCTGCCTCTGGAAACATGTCTCCTATGATTTCTAAACACTCATTGATTTGTTTTTTTGATAACATGCCTTCTCCTTTATTGGTTATTGTTCCAGCCAATTATAAAAAGGAACTTGTCGTTTATAAGATGAAGTCTCTTCTTTTAATGGTGGTGATTTTTGCTGTGAACGGAAATGCTGGCTATGTTCTTTTGCTTCTTCCGCTGTTTTCAGCCCTTTCTTTTTCCACTCAAACAAAATTCGATCGATATAACGGAAATTTAATTTTCCTGATAAAACCGCTTCTCTTAGTGCTAAACGAATCATTGCCGCATCATGGTGATCTTGATCCATCCAAATAGAGAGTGTTTCTCCTTCAAGAGGAGACAGTGGTCTGCCGAATTCTTCTTCAAATAGTGCATATAAAGACTTTTCGGCCTGTACATAATCCTTCTGTGTTTCTTTCGCTTGTTTTGCTTCTAAAAAGTCATATAGCATGCCCCATAAAGGCTCTACTGAGTAGCGGTCATGCTGAATGCCAGACCTGTCTTCAAACGGCTGAATCGAAATAAATCCCTTTTGGATCAAATGCTGAACCATATATGCACACTCTTCCGCTGATATGGTCATGCCATTAGATAGTTCTTCAAATGTTTGAAAGAAAACGCCTTGTTCTTCGTTCATTTTAATCTTTAGCATCACGATCATTTGTGATTCATTCAGTCCTAGCTGCTCATAATGAGCTATCAGCAAATTAGGCAAACTTGTTGACCCCATTTGCTGCATATCAATAAATTGCTGCCTATTCATCAGATACACCTCTTCACATTCAGTATATCACGTTTTATTTTACGTGCCCCAAGAAAAGACATTTGAAAAAGCCTCCATATGTTGGAGGCTTTCACGTCTTAAGGGTATAAACGGTTTAATAATCTTGGGAATGGAATGGTTTCACGCACATGCGGCGCTCCACTAATCCAAGCAACAGTACGTTCAAGTCCAAGTCCAAAACCTGAATGCGGTACAGAACCATATTGTCTTAATTCTGTGTACCATTTGTAAGTTTCTTGATCTAAACCGTGTTCTTTTAATCTTGCTTCAAGTAGCTCTAAATCATGAACACGCTCAGAACCGCCGATAATCTCCCCATAGCCTTCTGGTGCAATTAAATCTGCACAAAGCACTACATCTTTACGGTCTGGTGATGGCTGCATATAAAACGGTTTTAATGTTGTTGGGTAATGAGTAATAAATACCGGTTTATCATAGCTTTCAGCGATCGCTGTTTCATGAGGCGCCCCGAAGTCATCTCCCCATTCAATATCATCAAATCCTTTATCCTGCAAGAATTTAATCGCTTCATCATAAGTAATACGCGGGAATGGTGCTTTGATATTTTCTAATTTTTCTGTATCACGGCCAAGTGTATGCAGCTCCACTTTACAATTTACTAGTACATTTTGAACAACGTGAGACACATAATTTTCTTGGTACTCAAGGTTTTCATTAAATTCTACAAAAGCCATCTCAGGCTCGATCATCCAAAACTCGATCAAGTGGCGTTTTGTTTTAGATTTTTCCGCTCTAAATGTTGGGCCAAATGAAAATACTTTTCCTAAAGCCATCGCAGCAGCTTCCATGTAAAGCTGTCCACTTTGAGACAAATAAGCATCTTCATCAAAGTATTTGGTAGCGAATAGCTCAGTTGTTCCTTCAGGTGCACTTCCTGTTAAGATAGGTGGATCCACTTTAACGAAACCTTCTTGATGGAAAAACTCATATGTAGCACGAATAATTTCGTTACGAATTTTCATAATGGCATGCTGTTTTTTTGAACGAAGCCATAGATGACGGTGATCCATTAAGAATTCTGTCCCATGTTCTTTTGGGGTAATTGGGTAATCTGTTGCTTCGTGAATGACTTTAATGGATTTGACTTGCAGTTCAAAACCAAGTGGTGAACGCTCATCTTTTGTGACTTGTCCTGTCACATATACAGATGTCTCTTGTGTGACTGATTTCGCAAGCTTAAAGACATCCTCTTCCACTTCTGCTTTTACAACGACTCCTTGAATAAAGCCCGTCCCGTCACGCAGCTGCAAAAATGCAATTTTTCCGCTTGAACGTTTATTGGCAATCCATCCGCCTATTGTTACTTCTTCATCGACGTGTTTGAACACTTGATTAATGGTTGTTTTCAACATATTTCCCTCCAAAGCCAGAAAGAAACTCACCTTTTTTTCAGGTGTGAATCTTTTTTCACAATTATTATAACCGTTCTAAATCAGCATGGTCAACGCAAGACTGGTGAAACTACGGTGTTAAATTTTTTTCCACTCGGCCTGTTGTAAAATCGACATAGCTGAAGCTATATTGCTTGTTCTCATTCAAGTAGGTCACTTCCCAAAGGAGTACGTCACCTTCTCTTGCTAATTTGACGTCCTTTAGCTTAGAAACGGTGTTCTCCTTTTGAACAGCTTGTACTGCTTGGTTTGAGGTCATTCCTTCTTTTGCTTTTTTTGCGATCACTTTTTCTTTTTTGCTAGCAGGTACCCATACATACATCGTTTCATTTTGTTTGTTTTTTCCTTCAACAATAAATTGTTTTTCTTTCCCGACAAAGGTTTCCACTTCATCTACTTGTACTAATTTTCCTTGTTCTTTTGCTCGTTCAATCGCTGCCTCATGACCTTGTTCTTTTTGACCCATTGCAATCTGATATATCCAAGCAAAGCTAATGATGCCAATGAGTAAAACGAAAGCCACAATGGACGAAATAATCCAGACTATTCTTTTCATGTCAAGCTTCCCCTATGCGCGATAAATTGTAAATATCGCTTGATTTTGATCTTCTTGATCTAATGCTAATCCAAACATAAGATCTTCTCTTTTAAGCGTTCTGTTCAACAAGTCAACGATTTTGTAAAGATCTTCAGAATGCTGAATTTGAACAGTTGAAAGTACCTCTATTTTACTTTCCACTTTTTAATTCCTCCTCGGTACGTAAATATTGTTAGTCATACTTTTCTACGTGGGAACGGATACTATTTTTACAACGGAACACAAAAAGCCGTTACGATAAATTAACTCCAAACCCACACCAGCTAAAGGCCGCTTATGAAAGCGGCTTTTCGTTGTTTAGCTTCTCTATATACGCCGTAAGTGACTCTTTTGACATCTCATGGACAGGCGCATGAGGGAGTGATTTTAAAAATAGTTTTCCGTACGAAGCGGTTTTCACTCGACGGTCTAAGATCAGCAATGTACCAATATCTTTTTCAGAGCGAAGCAGGCGCCCTGCTCCTTGCTTAAAGGTTAACACAGCTTCTGGAAGAGCGACAGCTTTAAAAGGATTCTTTCCTTGTTTTTTAGCAGCTTCACATTTTGCTTCAATAAGCGGTGAATCAGGCGGCCGAAAAGGAAGTCTTGCCATAATGACAGTCGTCAGCTCTGAGCCTGGAAAATCGACTCCTTCCCAAAAACTGCCCGTACCCAGCAAAATCGCTTGCTTTGTTAATTTGAACATTTTCGTCAATTTCACAGGACTTCCACCTGTCAGACCTTGAGCAAACAGGGTCGAATGCATGCCTTCTGTTTTTAGCTCTTCATATACTGCTTTTAACATTTCATGTGAATTAAACAAGATCAATATCTTCGCTTGATGCTGCTTCTCCATGATCTTGACATATCCTGCTACTTGCTTCACATAGTCTCGTTCATCAAGATTTGTGATCGCTGGCATGTCGGTCGGTACAACAACCTTGAGCTGTTTTTCAAGTTTAAAAGGTGAATCAATTTGGACAAGGTGCGGGTAAAAATCTTGCAACCCAAATCGCTCCAAGCAATAATCAAAACGATGATTGACTGTAAGCGTTCCTGATGTGAGGACCACACTTTTTTTGTTCATAAAAAATAGATCAGCCAAAAGCTCCCCAGTATCTAGCGGCTGTGCATACATAAATACAGCATTTTTGGCACCCTTTGCATCAATTTCAATCCAAACAGTTTCATCATTTTTCGGTTCAAAAATAAACCGGTACAGCGTACTGCAAAATCTATGCATAAACGACATGACTTGATCGTATTCCTCGGCTACAAAAGCAAAGTGGTCTGTAAGCTGATCACTTTTTTGAAGAAGCTCATTTTTTTGCTGCTCATAAAGCTTTTCACATGCAATTAACAAGGAACAGAGTTTACTCGCTGTCTCTTTAATCCGTTTCCACTGAGCATGTTTTGAATGATGACGCACTCTATGAATGAGACGATTAATGTCCGCTTTTGGTTTTGTCCTTTTGACAAAAGAGTGGACTGTGCTAAAAAATGCGTCACTTTCCATTTGAAGCTGATTGAGATATTCATCCATTTCGATAAAGGTATCCGTCTGTAAACCTGCGGCATGAAATCTCTTTTTCAGTTTCTTTAACAGCCCGCCTTGTAAGGAGCCTAGCTGCGTTAATTTCGCATGAAGCTGAATATAAGAGGCACTGTCACCCAGTGTTTCATTAGCTGTTTTCTCAAAATGATGGGCCTCATCAATGACATACACGTCTGCATGCTGAAAGTTAGATGATGTTTCCGTTTGTGATAAAAGCAGGCGGTGATTCGTTAAAATTAAATCGGCTGTTTGTGCTCTTTTTTTGGCCCGTTCATAAAAGCAATATTCTTTAAAGCGACGCTTTTTCGATGTAAACGGCATGTGCACACAGGAACTTCGATCTTTTATATTGGTTGCTCCTGACGGTAAATTCAATTCAGATAAATCACCCGTCTCTGTTACAAGCAGCCACATTAATATTTGGGCTTTTGTTAAGACTAAATCATAGTTATCATCTTCCTCATGCAGTACATGCTCAAACTTATCTAAACAAATATAATGCGCTCGCCCTTTGAATACACAGGCAGTTGGCTCGAATGGGAGCAATTGATTTAAAAGCGGGATATCGCGCTGAAGCATTTGCTGCTGCAAAAGAATAGAATATGTACTGATAATGACTGGCTTTCCTGATTTCTTTGCCTCTAATGCAGCTGGAATGAGGTAAGCTAGCGTTTTCCCAATGCCGGGTGCTGCTTCAATTAATGCGTAGGCTCTTTCATGAAACACATCTCTCACTTTATTCATCATTGTGAGCTGACCTTCTCTTACTTCATAGCCTTCTAACGTTAGCGGAAGCTTTTCTTTTATCTCTTCAAACAGCCGCTCGTCATCTGCGTCTACTGAATGTGTCGTCTCAGTCATGTGATTGGTCACATCTTTTACAGCAAATGAGCCGACTTCAACAAAAGGATTTTCCTGACTAGAATGACTCACCTCAAGCTGCTTAATTAACACTCCTATATCACTTAAGAGATATGACGATAATCTGCGCAGCTGCTTTAACACATTTGGCGGTATAAGTTTCAATTTTTGTAACAGGGTTAAAAATAACATAGCAGTAACTTCCGCATCACTATCCGCTCGGTGCGGGTGGTCATGTGGAAGCATAAGCTCTTCACTTAATTCAGTTAGCTTATAGCCTTCAAGTTGAGGATATAGAATTCTAGAAATTTCAACTGTATCAATTGCTAGCACATCCAGCTCATTTTTCCCGCATGCTTTCAGTTCATCATTTAAAAAGTTCAAGTCAAAATGGACATTGTGTGCAACAAAATAGTCACCCTGTATGAGGTCATATACCTGTTGGGCAATGTCCTCAAAAAACACCGCATCGTCAACCATGTGCTGTTTAATCCCTGTCAGCTGTTCAATAAATCCAGGGATCGCCTTTCCTGGATTCACATATCTTGAATATCGTTCGACAATTTGTCCATTTTCAATGACCACCGCAGCAATTTGAATGATTTTA
The DNA here is from genome assembly GCF_037104745.1 of Bacillus sp. FJAT-53060. NCBI lineage: Bacteria > Bacillati > Bacillota > Bacilli > Caryophanales > Bacillaceae > Bacillus > Bacillus sp. FJAT-53060. The sequence goes on along the minus strand of NZ_JBAWSW010000017.1, from coordinate 48,943 downwards.
TCACCCTTCTTTGGTGAATTTCCGGTGGTTTCAATATCAACGACAACAAACCTTTGATCGGTCATAAAATGGACACCTCAATTCCTCGTTCCACTCTAAGTGAAACACGCTCTGGGCAATATAGCTGAAACAGAACAGCTTCTTTTCATGAAACTGTTCTGTTTACATGTTATAAAATCGTTCTCGCGGGCTCTTGCCCAATCATTTGTTCAATTTGATTTTGTTTATTTAACACGACCACTTTGGGTGTATGTGTCTTTGCTTCTTCTTCTGAGAGCATCCCATAAGCGATAATAATGACTTCATCTCCTGGCTGAACCAATCTTGCCGCCGCACCATTTAGACAAATGACACCGCTTTTTCTTTCACCAGGAATTATATATGTCTCAAGTCTAGCTCCATTGTGATTATTGACAATTTGCACTTTCTCATTTGCCATCATGCCTGCCGCATCAAGTAAATCTTCATCGATTGTAATACTGCCTACATAATGTAAATTTGCTTCTGTCACAGTTGCTTTGTGGAGCTTTGAGGTCATAAAGGTTCTATACATGTTTTTCACCGCTTTCAGGAACATAGAAAATCACATTATCAATCAGTCTTGCATGAGAGAACTTCACAGCAATAGCAATAATCACCTTACCTGTTAGCTGCTGAAGTGGTTCAAGTTCTGGATAGGAGTAAATCTCAATATAATCAATTTCTCCACTTGTTTGAAGAAGCTCCTCTTCAACTAACTGATAAATACGATGTAGATCACGTTCTCCTTTTTCAACAGCTGACTGTCCTTTTTTTAAGGCCCGGTATAGAGCGGGTGCTTCCTGTCTTTCGGTCTTAGACAAATAGACATTTCTTGAGCTTTTCGCTAAACCGTCTTCTTCTCGAACTGTTGGAACAGACACAAGGTGAAGGTCAAAGAAGAAATCCTTGATCATCCCTTCTATCACAGCGACTTGCTGTGCATCCTTTAGACCAAAGTATACATTTGTTGGTGCAACGAGATGAAACAGCTTTGTGAGCACAGTGACAACGCCGTCCAAGTGCCCTGGACGTTTCTTCCCGCATAAGACATCAGTACGCTTTTGAACAGTCATCGTAATAGATGGTTCATCTTGATACATTTCTTTCACATCAGGTGTAAATAAAATATCCACTCCCGCTTCCTCTGCAAGGCGCTGGTCTCTTTTTATATCTCTTGGATAGGATTCAAAGTCTTCGTTCGGTCCAAATTGCAAAGGATTGACAAAAATGCTCATCACCAAAATGTCATTTTGTTCTCTTGCCTTTTTTGCCAAAGTCATGTGTCCTTCATGAAGGAAGCCCATTGTTGGGACAAAACCGATAGAATGCTGCTTCTTTTGATGCTGCTTTATGAGTTCTTTTAGCTCATGAATATGGGTAACAACGTTCATTTCTTGATTCCCCCATATAAACCATCAAGGACTTCTTCTTTGATATGAAATGTGTGTGCTTCCTCTGGAAATGTACGTGCTTTTACTTCTTTCGTATATTGTATGAGCGCTTCTTCTAGTACAGCATCGAGTTGCGCGTATTGTTTCACAAATTTAGGTATTCTAGACACCCCGTAGCCTACCACATCATGGTAAACGAGAACTTGTCCGTCCGCTTCAGCTCCTGCACCAATTCCAATGACAGGAATCTTCAGAATGTCGGTAATACGTTTTGTCAGTTCACCAGGTACGCATTCTAGTACAAGTGCGATCGCACCTGCTTCCTCACATTTCAGACTATCTTCAATCAATTTCTGAGCACTCTCTTGGTCTTTTCCTTGCACTTTATACCCGCCAAGTACACCGACTGATTGAGGTGTGAGTCCTAAATGACTGACGACAGGAATTCCGCCTCTTGTCAAAGCTTGAATGGATTCGAATACTCCGTCTCCGCCTTCTAGCTTCAGGGCATCAGCACCGCTTTCTTGCATGATACGTGCTGCATTTTTCATCGTTTCTTCTAATGAATAATGATAAGACATAAATGGCATATCGGTCACAATAAATGTATCTTTTGCGGCTCTTTTGACTGCTTTTGTGTGATGAATCATATCATCTATCGTCACTTGTACTGTTGAATCAAGTCCAAGTACGACCATCCCAAGTGAGTCACCAACTAAGATCATGTCGACTTCCGCTTTTTCGGCTTGCTTTGCAGCTGGATAGTCGTATGCTGTCAGCATCACAATAGGTTCGTTTTGTTCTTTCATTTTGAAAAAATCTAGCTTTGTTTTCATTTGTTCCTCCTCATTCTGGAGAGGAAATGGCTTGCCTCACATCACATGCTCTTTTCTCTCATGCGCGGGCAAATCATCCCTCTGTCCAAGTCCCTTAGGATCAAGGCAGAAATTTATCAATTTTTTCTTCCTAACAGGTACAGTTCTTTTTCAGATACTGCCCACACGAAGTATATCAAAAATGTGCCGGGTGTTCCACTTAAGTTGACTTGGTCTCTATGTCTGCGGAGTAGATTTTTTGGATACCCTCCGTCGTTTCAAGTAATAGGACACCTTCATCATTGATTCCGAGCGCCGTTCCTGTATATTGCCCATTGACGGTGCAGGCGACAATATGTTTACCGATGGTCATCGTATACGATTCCCATAATTGTTTGATCGGTGCAATTCCGTGCTTTAGATAATCATCATACCTTCTTTCGAAGATGTACAAAATGTTTTGAATCAGCGCAGCTCTGTCTACCTTTTCATTCAGTTCCATTCGTACACTTGTAGCTACATCCTTTAGTTCATCAGGAAAATCATCTGTCATTTGGTTCACATTTATGCCTTGGCCGATAATCACCGCATGAACCTGGTCAGCTTCTGCCTTTAATTCAGTTAGAATGCCAACGACCTTTTTTCCGTTTAACAAGATATCGTTTGGCCATTTAATGGAGGGACTGAGTCCTGTTTTCTGCGCGATTGCTTCTGTGATAGCTACAGATGCCAAAAGCGTCATTTGCGGTGCTTTGTGTAATGGGATTTCAGGCCGGAGAATCAGACTCATCCAAATGCCTGTCCCATTTGGTGAATGCCACGTTCTTTGAAGGCGCCCTTTTCCGTTTGTCTGATGATCACTGACAACAAGCGAGCCGTGGGGGGCTCCTTCATTTACAAGGTCATGGGCGATAAGCTGAGTTGATTCGACTTCTTCTTGAAAGTAAATGTGTCTGCCAAATTCTTCTGTTTCTAGACCAAAAAGAATTTCGTCCTCACTAATTTTGTCCGGTTTACGAAGCAGGCGGTATCCTTTTCTTCTGACGGCCTCTACCTCATAACCTTCTTTTCGTAAATCCTCAATATGCTTCCATACAGCCGTTCGGGAGCATCCAAGCTCATTACATAATTGCTGGCTCGAAACAAAATCTTGCTCAGAGGTGGTAAACAATTCAATTAATCGTTTTCTAATTGCTGATCGCATGCTATGAGCCACTCCTCTATGGCTTCTTTTCGGTTTTTTAAACGGTTTTGCAGAACTGCTTTCTTCACTAAATTAAGCTCTTCTGCAATCCATTTACCTGATGTCTTTTGCCGAAAGGCCATTAAATCTTTTCCTGAAACTGCAAGATCTTGAAGCTTTTTAATAGACAGGGATTCATATGAACGCTTCGCCGCCTCCAGCTCGTCAAAGAAAATGCGGCGCTCATGCTTTAGCTGCGTAATTTTCAAACTGGATAATAGCACGTGTTCACCAACTTCAAACATCTTTTCCGCATCCCAGTCACAATCGACATATTTACTGATGGCAACCGCCTTTTTTAGGAGCTTCGTTGACAACTTCCATTCTTTTAATAAGGACACAGCCTCTGTCTCATCTAGACGAAGCAAGTGGATAAAGGATCCCCATACCTCTTCTAGTCCATCTAATAAATAATATGGAAATGCTTGCAGGGATTGATTGAGCCTATTCGCTTTGAGACCTGGCAATTCTTCATACAATTTCGTTGAGATGAGCACCTTAATTGCTTGCTCACAATAGCGACCTTTTAAAAGCTTCTCCATTTCAATCTTTTTGCGCTCAACAGATATGTTGGCAAGCAGATGCTTATCTTTTTTCATCGCATCAGCCATTTCAGCAGACAGCTCAAAGCCGAGCTGACTTAAAAAACGGACGGCTCTCATCATGCGAAGCGCATCTTCTTGAAAGCGGCACGCAGGATCTCCAACGGTTTGAATTCGTTTCCGATCAATATCCTGTTTGCCTCCTACATAGTCAATGATCTCACCATTTATATCCATGGCCATCGCATTGATCGTTAAATCTCTTCTTAAAAGATCTTCTTTCAATGATGAGATAAACTCTACTTCCTTAGGTCTGCGAAAGTCTTCATATTCTGATTCACTTCGAAACGTAGTGACCTCATAGCTGACCCCATCATGTAAGACTATGACTGTGCCATGCTCCTTACCAACATCAACCGTTTTATGAAATAAAGACTCCACTACATCAGGTGTTGCATCTGTCGCAATATCAATATCTCCAATTTCTCGCCCTAAAAGGACATCTCTCACTGCTCCACCAACAAAGTAAGCCTGATAACCATGTTCGTGCAATGTATGTAAGACAGGGATAGCATGTGTGAATGGTTCATTCATCTTCATCATCACCTTCGATCAATTCTAGGTAAAGCTCTTCATACTCTCTCACAATTTTTTCAGAAGAGAAACTGACATGGACGCTTGACTGTGCTGCCATCGACACTTGTTGATGCATCGCTTCATCCTTGAGTAACGAGATCGCATATTTTGCTGCTCCGTCTATATCGCCGAGCGGGACAAGAAATCCTGTCTCTCCATGAGTAATGACCTCTGGAATTCCACCAACATCTGTCCCAATACAAGGTACCCCGCATGCCATTGCTTCAAGAAGTACAAGGCCAAAGCTCTCCTTCTCAGAAAGCAGCAGCTTCAAATCACTAATCGAATAAAGCTCCTCCACCTTCTCTTGCTTTCCTAAAAATAACACGCGGTCAGTCAGTCCTAGCTTTTTCACGAGTTCACATACAACCGATTTTTCAGGACCATCACCAATGAGCAACAGCTTTGCATGCACCTGTTCAGAAATCTTTTTAAAAACATGAATCACATCATGCACCCGCTTCACTTTTCGGAAATTCGATACATGGATAACGACTTTTTCGTCCTGTAAAAGGCCATAATGTTTCTTCAGCACATCGTGATCTTCACGCAAATAAATACGCTCATCGACGAAATTATGGATCGTATCGATTTTTTTATCTGGTTTAATCAAATCGTACGTCTGTGCGGCTAATGAATTTGACACAGCCGTTACGCGGTCAGATGATTCGATCGCAAACCGGATCACTTCCTTTAATGATGGATCATAGCCTAAAACCGTAATATCTGTCCCGTGAAGCGTGGTGACGACATTAACAGAGTGTCCTGTCATTTGCTTCGCTAAGAACGCACAGACAGCGTGCGGAACCGCATAATGCGCGTGAATAATATCCAACTTCTCTCGTTTTGCTACATCTGCTAATTTACTTGCTAGTGCAAGGTCATAAGGTGGATATTGAAAAACAGCATATTGATTGACATCAACCTCATGAAAATAAATATTCGGATACACTTTATTGAGTCTAAACGGAATGCTAGAGGTGATAAAATGAACGTCGTGCCCTTTTTCAGCTAAACGTTTTCCAAGCTCTGTGGCAATAATCCCTGAACCGCCGACGCTTGGATAACAAGTGATTCCGATCTTCAACTTCTTCATATTTACCCTCCGAGTAAGTCATCATCAATCAAAAGTGGTTTCTTTGTCAGAAACCCTTCTGCATAAGCTTTATTGACTTCCCTTCCATACATAGACTCTCTCATTTTGACAAAATCAATATAACCATTCACAAGCGGTGTCTCCACAGAATGCACCGATTTGACAAATTGGCTTTGATACGCATTTAAGCTATCGATTTTTTGGCTCATCTCACTAGAAATATCGATCACAAAATCTGGACGTTGATGACCGTTAATCATGTAATAATACATCTGGCTTATTTTATGCGCTGGCTGCTTGTATGAATCTTCAAATTTACGTATACCTGCAGAAAAAGCTGCCTCTTCTACAAGTGAGCCCGCATGACCATGATCAGGATGTCGATCTTGGTGGTGCGGGGCAAAAATAAGTCGTGGTTTGTATGTTCGAATGACGCCCGCAATTTCCTTTATCGCTTCGTCATTCAGATAAAGTCCTCTATCTGGCAGCGTGAGCTGGATTCGAGTCGTCACTCCTAAAATAGCTTCTGCTTCTTTTGCCTCTTCTTTTCGGCTGTTCACCGTGCCATTTGAGGATAATTCAGCCTGGGTCAAGTCGCAAATCCCGACACGCGCCCCTTTTTTTACGTATTTTGCAATCGTTCCACCCATTCCGATTTCTACATCATCGCTATGGGCACCGAATGCAAGGATGTCAAGTCGTTTCATTTGTTCCTCCGTTTTTTGCTACATCTCGAAAATCAAACGTACCTTTATTTAAATTCCTGACTAAAATTTCAGCTGTTCCCATATTGGTTGCTAATGGGATGGCATACACATCGCAAAGCCGGATGAGTGCCGATACATCTGGTTCATGCGGCTGTGCGGTTAGCGGATCTCTAAAAAAGAGCACAAGATCCATTGCATTATTAGCAATTAAAGCACCAATCTGCTGATCTCCTCCAAGTGGCCCTGATTGGAAACGATGGATGGGAAGCCCAGTCGCTTCTTTCACTCTCAAACCTGTTGTCCCTGTTGCATAAAGTGTATGATCTGCCAAAATATCACGGTACGCAATGGCAAACTGAATCATGTCACTTTTTTTCTTATCATGAGCGATTAAAGCAATGTTCATCAGGAATCCACTCCTTATTAGTCGATGATATTTTCTAAACCATAAACGAGTTGGTCAATGTGCATGACTTGTTCCACCGAAAGCTTCACACCTGACATAAATGAGGCACGGTTATACGAATCATGACGAATGGTCACAGTCTGTCCATCCATCCCAAACAGTACTTCTTGATGTGCAATCATGCCCGGAAGCCTTACGCTGTGCAAACGGATGCCATCGTAATCTGCTCCTCGTGCCCCTTCGATTAATTCTTTTTCTTCTGGATGTCCCTGCTTTTTGCTTTGTCTTACTTCTGCAATCATTTCAGCTGTTTTTAGGCCCGTACCGCTCGGGGCGTCCAGTTTTTTATCATGATGAAGCTCAATGATCTCAACGTCAGGAAAGTAATTTGCTGCCATTTTGGCAAACTTCATCATTAAAACAGCACCAACAGCAAAGTTAGGTGCAATAATGCATCCTATGCCCTTTTCTTCTGTTAATTGCTGAAGCTGCTTCAGGTCAGCCTCTGAAAAACCAGTTGTGCCTACGACTGGACGCACGCCATGTTCAAGCGCTTTTTTCGTATGTACTTTTCCGATTTCTGGTGTCGTCAGATCAATTAATACATCGGGTGCTGTCTCTGAAAGACACACATCAATATCCGTATATATTGGCGCATGAGATGTCGTATGAATCACATCAGATAATTTTTTCCCTTCGTGTCTATGATCAAGTGCTGCCACTAGCTCAAAATGGTTTGTTTCTTCTGCCAGCTTGACAGCCTCTATCCCCATTCTTCCTCTTGCTCCAGCGACTACTACTTTGATGGTTTGGTTCGTCATCGTCTCTACTTCCCTTCCTTTTTCGTCCAGCGGTCTTTGTCTCTTGTATTGAATTTATGCATCACACGATCATGAGCTTCTTCAAGTGAAATATTGAGTGAATTCGCCAGACATGTTAACACAAACAAAACATCGCCAATTTCTTCTTCCATGCTTTTTTCCGTTTCAGTTGTTTTTTTCGGCTTTTCTCCATAATAATGGTTAACCTCTCTTGCTAGCTCACCCAACTCTTCTGTCATACGGGCCATCATGGCAAGTGGGCTGAAATAGCGTTCTTTAAATTGTCCTATATAATCATCTACTTCTTGCTGCACATGGCGCAGTGTTTTTTCTTTCGTCATGAAGCTCATCCTCCTATCCGTCTCTTACATGTTAGCGAAATCATAAATATTTGACAAATGTTTAAAACTCGGTTTGCTAGTTTCTCTCCCATACCATATAATATTATCGCTGTCTAAGCAAAAAAAGGAGGGATCTTTTGCTAAAAGAAATTCGTTTTAAAAACATCGTATTTATTTTAATAGGGTCTGCGATTTTTTCTTTCGGTCTTGTTCATTTTAATATGCAGAACAACTTGGCGGAAGGCGGATTTACAGGTATTACACTGCTTTTATATTTTCTATTTCACATTGACCCTTCCATTTCAAACCTTGTCTTAAACATTCCAATCTTTTTTATCGGCTGGAAAATGCTTGGAAGAACCATGTTTACCTATACAATTGTAGGAACAATCAGCCTTTCTGTCTTCCTTGCCATCTTCCAGCGCTTTCAAATACATATGCCTCTCCAGCACGATTTAGCCTTAGCTGCACTCTTTGCAGGGGTGTTTATCGGAACTGGCCTTGGGATCATCTTTAAATTCGGTGGTACTACAGGCGGCGTCGACATTATTGCAAGACTGATCAACAAGCATTATCAGGTGGCAATGGGAAGGACAATGTTTATCTTTGACGCATGCGTCATTACCATCTCTCTCACCTATTTAAATTACAAAGAAGCCATGTATACACTCGTTGCAGTCTTTGTCGCTGCGAAAGTCATCGACTTCATGCAAGAAGGCGCTTACGCAGCCAAAGGGGCCATGATTATTTCAGAAAAGGATGATATCATTCAAAAGAAAATCACAGAGGAAATGGAACGCGGAGTGACCATTTTAAAAGGCGTTGGCTCCTATACGAAACAGGAACGCAATGTCCTTTATTGTGTCGTTCCAAAAAATGAGCTTGTTCACCTCAAAAGCGTCGTGACATCAGTTGATCCTCATGCATTTGTCTCAGTGAGTGACGTGCATGACGTACTTGGTGAAGGCTTCACATTAGATGAACATAAAAAGCCACTCAATCCCCATTAAAAAAAGAAGCCCCAAATGTTAGACACAATCTAACATTTGGAGGTATCTTAAAGTCTGAATTTATGTACCTAAAAGCATTTGAGAACATCGACCACTTTAAGCAAGAACTTGAGCAATATATTGATTACTACAATTAAAAACGAATAAAGACAAAACTAAAAGTCATGAGTCCCATACAATATCGAACTCATGACTCGAAAGCTGTCTAATAAAAACCCGTGTCCAAATTTAGGGGGTCACTTGAAAAATGGTGCTTCTTTTTTTATGACTTTGGGTAATCAGCTTGCCGCTTTTGCTTCTTTTCTTTTTCAGCACGGTATTTTCGGAACCCAACATACGTTAACGTTAATAAAATAATACTTCCTGTTGTTAAGATGACCCATAAAAGTGATGGATCGGCTTCATCTTGATCGACGTGAGCAAACACACTCGATAAATCCTCTTCCAGCTTTGTGAGGCGCTCAAGCTTTGTCCCACTAGATGCTTTTAAAAATTCCCCTTGTTCGATCACTTCCATGTGCTGCTTAATGGTTTGAAGCTTTTCTGGCGAAATATCGATGGTTAAACTCGGATAAATCATATCGTATAAAGAAACCAGCTCATTCCAAGTTTCATAGAACATCGTCGATTCTGGATCTTTCACTTCCTTTTTCAAAGTAAGAAAAGATTCCATAATGGGCTTTTCGAGCGAACCCCACAGAGGTTCAGAGTCTGATTGAATCGCATCGAGCAGCATTCTAAACTGAGAGGCATAACGAAGTTTTTCGCGCTCATTCAAGTCTTCCTGCGGGAGCCCTTTAATCATATCTTGATAGCCAAGTGTAATTTGCCGCACCTGTGTATTCGGTAGAGTTCCATGCCAATTCTCAGCTTTAAATGTCTTTTCAACATACAATGCGACTTGTAATGCTTCATCATATTTAGCTTGTCTCGTTAATTGAAAGATTGAATCTGATAGTTCCGTTAATTCTTGCAGCGCTATAGCGGCTGGATCCTCACCTTTAGCAGCAGCTGGATGACATACGAGAAAAAATAATAGAATCATCGCGATTGGCTTTCGTTTCATGCAAGTCCCTCCTAGCCCTTCTCTATACAGCGTATGAAGAAAAGGACAAGGTTAGACCAACATTGTTAAGGGAGTTCAAGCTTGATCGATTTTTTGGATATGACGAGATAATACGAGACAAGAAGAACAGCGATACTTAACCAAAACGTGACATAGCCGATCTCATTCGAATACGCAGAAAGCATAGAATAACGCGGCATCATACCAAATACATAATCAATCACATCATTATGTAAAATCCATATGCCAGCTACAACCAAATGGCGCATCTGAAAACGATAATACGGCGCAAATAAAACCGCCTGAACCGCCATGGCAAAGTGTGAACCAATCAGCATATACCCTTCCCACGGAAAATCATCAACAGATAAAAGAACGAAGATATTCATCCCTACCGCCCACAACCCATATTTGATCAAGGTTACGAGGGCAAGTGCTTCAAAATAAGGGGCGCGACGTTTCATCAGAAATGCAAGTAATACAAATAAAAAGAAAAAGCTTGCCGTTGGGCTGTCTGGAACAAAAGGTAAAAAGATAGCCGGCGTCTCTACGATCTGCGGAATATACCAGTAGTATCCATACACAGTGCCAAGAAAGTTAACAATGAGCACCAGCACAAGCATGTAGCGTGTGGCTAGCAGATATTGAATCCATCTCATATTTCTCTTCACTCACGATCTGTTAAAATCAGAAAAAAAGCTGACTGCGCCAGCTTTTTTCTCTTTTGAGTATATCCTTGTACTTGCATTTAAACAACTGAATTATTTAGATTTGACCTCAGATAAATATTTAGAAAGCTTTTCAAGCTCTTCATCGCTGCCTTTAAAGATACCCTTAGGCATGTTGCCTTTTCCTTCTACAGCGATTTTAGCGATTTCCTCAGGAGCTAGGCCATTGTCAACAAGTGACGGTCCAGCTGCACCGCCCTGCATATTATCACCGTGACAGGAAATACACGTCTGCTCTTGATAAATTTTATACTCTTCGGCTGAAGTGTCAATCTCCGCTTCTTTCTTAATTTCACCTTGTTTCGCAGCTGCTTCCCAATCATGAGTAGCAACAGACTCCCAAGTTAAATAGGTTGCTGCACCAACTGCAAGGATCATCATCCCGACTGCAATCGGTCTTCTATACGGTCTGCGTTCAGAACCAGAATCAAGAAATGGTGCGAGCAAAAGTGCACCAAACGCAATTCCCGGCATAATCATTGCGCCAACTACAGTATAGCTTCCTGCAGCAAATTCATATTTTAATAACTGGTACAAAAATAGAAAATACCAGTCTGGCAGCGGAATATAGCCAGTATCTGTTGGATCAGCCATCCGCTCAAGCGGAGGTGCATGAACAACAGTTAGGACAAGAAATCCAATTAAAAAAACGGCACCTACAAGCCATTCCTTTAAAAGAAAGTTCGGCCAAAAGGCTTCTGTTTTTCCCGGATATTCGGAATAGTCTTTAGGTATGTTAGGTTTTCTTTCTGCCGGAATTCTGGAATCTCCGACAAACTTCATCCCTTTTCCCCTATGCAAAGTCATCCCCTCCTCATAGAACATTCATCAAACGCATATTTTATAGCGGTCCAGAAATTCCTTGCTTACGAATCATAATAAAGTGGGCAGCCATGAGCCCAAATAATGCCGCTGGCAAGAAAAAGACATGGATAGCAAAAAATCTCGTCAGCGTTTGTGCTCCTACAATGTCAGGATGACCTGCAAGCAGCGTTTTAATCTCTTTTCCAATGAAAGGTGTCGCCTCTGCAATTTGAAGACCAACCTTCGTTGCAAACAGCGCCTTCATATCCCATGGTAAAAGATAACCTGTAAAACCAAGTCCAAGCATCACAAAGAAAATGAGCACACCAACAATCCAGTTTAGCTCTCTAGGCTTCTTATACGCCCCTTGGAAAAAGACCCTTAGCGTATGTAAAAACATCATGACAATAACTAGGCTCGCACCCCAATGATGCATTCCTCTGACAATCTGTCCGAATGCCACTTCATTTTGCAAATAATAAACAGATTCCCATGCATTTTTAATGTCCGGTACATAATACATCGTTAAAAACATGCCCGAAAGGACTTGAATTACTGTCACAAAAAACGTTAAACCGCCAAAACAATACACAAAGGCGGAGAAATGATGCGCTGGATTGACGTGCTCTGGCACCTCATGATCCGCAATATCTCTCCATATCGGTGTAATGTCTAGCCGCTCATCTACCCAATCATAAATCTTGTTAAGCATCGTTACCCTTCCCCTTTCGGCACAGCTTTTCCAAGATAGAGGTATCCGTCCTTCACTTGCTGCTTATAATGGTCAAGCGGTGCAAGCGGTGGAGTTCCGGGTACGTTTGTACCATCCTTGTCGTACAGCCCATAGTGACATGGGCAGAAAAATTTGTTTGGATTTTTCGGATCACTGTTCCAGTTCACTGTACATCCTAAATGTTTACAGATTGGCGATAAAGCGACAATTTCATCTCCTTCTTTGTACACCCATGCTGACCTAGATTCCTTTGACTCATACCACGCGTCAACTTGATCAATTTTAAAGTCAAAGCGCTTTGGTTCATTTGTCAGTTCATCCACACTGACAACTTGAACCATATCCTGCTCCTCTGTTCCTTTTAGCACAGGGTCAAGCGCAAAGCGAACCATAGGCATGAGCATTCCAGCGGCCATAAATCCCCCCACGCCTGTCAACGTGTAATTCAAAAATTGACGCCTGGACACTCCATGTCTCTTCTCGCTCATTTTTCTCCCCCCCTCAGGTCGTCAGCTACTTTATAACTGAATTAGAAAAAATTTCATAAAACTAGGACACCCTCATAATATATCAATCTATTCACAAGGTCAACAGCCTAAAAAGCTATGTACAATGCAAATGTAAGGGTTTTTATGAAGGGTTCCACTTTTGTAACAAAAAGTTCAAAATTTGTTCTACACTGTCTTGAATGATTTTTTGCTTTAATTCGACCTTTAGATGCTCTAGCGGAACCGGCTTCAACATAAATGCCGATTCACTCATTTCTAAGTACTCTTTCCAATTGTGATCGGATGTGATAAACACAACATGCTGAAAATGTTCTTGTAAAGACTGTTTAACCGCAAGTATGTCTTCTTGCTTACGATCATTTATTTCTAAATATGTATGAGGAGGAAAAAGAAATACTCGCCCTTTCAGCTGCCTTTCAAGTTCCTCTGCTACAAGTATTGTAAACTCACCTAAAGACACGCTTTGTTTGATTTGGCCTGCATCCATTCCAACTAATGGAATGATAGCGGTATCAATGTAATCTTTAGATTTCAAGAAGCGATCAGTATCCTCCGCCTGAAACTTCATCTATTTCCCCTCTTTCATGACATAAGCCCTGCCTGTATGGGCAAGGCTTATTGGTTCAGTTTATGATAATAGGCTCAATTCTTTTGCTAACTTATTAAATGTTTCTTGATCATGACGGTCAAGGGCTTCATCTATTTCTTTCATGAGTCGTTCTTTTTGAAAAGTAGCGATAGAGTGCTCTAGCACTTTCTCAGCGAGATCCTTATCTTTTTCATTTTCATAAAGATCCTTAGGAATATGCGGATTTGTTTCAAGGACTGCTGCATATTCCGGCGAACGAAAAGCAGAACGGAAATTCAATTGAATAAACAAATCCTGCTGTTTATTCAAACGAATATCATGGAATGATTTCTCAGCATCTGTCGTCATAATGTTTTCTTTATAAAATCTAAAGGGAACTTCATCCACACAGTGTGTTGACATGATAATTCCCCTTGGGCAAAATTCTGCTTGCTCTACAAAATGAACCTTTTCCATCAAAGAGTCGTGACTCATTAAATAATTTAATATCCAAACACACTCTCTTCGCTTTAACTGATAATGGTTTAAGAACCACCGGATAAATTCCTTCTTTTCATTGACAGAAACAGGGGTCTGCATGTTATTCCCTCCTCTATCGTAAATTAAATTGCTATACATGAATTATTCAACAAACCAGTTCTTCATTCCTGCATACTATAAGGAAAATTCATCTTCAATTCTTAAAATCGTTTCTTCAATTTCTTCGTTCGTGCCATCTTTCTGAAGAACTTTTCGTAATAACGGCAATGCTTCTTTCTGTCTGCTTTCTTCTAAAAGAAACGAAGCGTATTCATATAAAAAGTCACGTTCCTCATTAAAATCAGGGAGAGCAAGCTTGAAGTACTCGGCTGCGTCTTTGTATTCCTCTCGTCCAACAGAAGCAGAGGCAGCAAACCAATTCCATTTTGGATCCTCTTCCCCAAAGCTTTTAACCTCTTTAATGACATCCAGGATTTCATCAAATAGCTCTTCATTTAAATAGATCGCAAGTAGCGTTTGAATCGCTTCAATATATCCTGGATCAAGAGCAAGTGCTTTTTGAAGCAGTTTTTTCGCATCTTCCGAATCCCCAGATTTTAAATCAATCTTTGCAGCATATAAGTATAATTCTTTGTTATACTCATCAATTTTAATACCCTCTTTTACTACCTCTAAAGCCTCTTCATATAGACCTTCTTCCTCATAACTTTTCGCTAAAGGCATATAAAGAGACGAATAAGACGGATCAATATCCTTTAGTTCTAAAAACTGTTGTATGGATGTTTTCGTTCTGCCAGCTCTCATCGCTGTAAGTCCGTAACCAAAGAGTGTATTCGGATCTGCTTGATCCTGAACTGCCTTTTCGTACCATTCAAGCGCATCCTCAAATTCTCCAGCTGTGCTTAACGATTCAGCGAGCCGCTGGTATACATTGACACCGCCAATCTCATTTTGTTGATTAGCAACTTTGTAGTAATAGTCGGATGCTTTCTTTGAAAGACCTTGAGAAAAATACAATTCACCTAATGCAAAATCAATGATAGCTTCATTCGGAAGTAATTCTTTCGCTTTTAAAAGCTTTTGTTCACTAACTTCAAATAGTCCTTGCATTTGATATAAATCTGCCATTAACAATAAACTCTCTGGATAAGCATCGTCATCTTCAGAAATCGTTTCTAATACAGCAATCGCCTTCTCTTCTTCATCTGAATCAATTAATAGCTCTGCATAAAAACAGGTTAAACCGGTTTCCTCTGGGTATAATTCATGTAAATCACTGATAAGATTCCGCGCTTTGTCGATATCTCCCCAGTCATAGTATAGCTGAGCTGCCTGTGCTTTTTCTTCATCATGCAAATACTTTTCTGCTTGAGCAAGTGTTTGGAGTCCTTTTTCAGTCTCACCTGCCTCTACTAATTTTATGGCTTCTTGTAATGAACTATTCAAATCAAACCGTTCCTTTCTGTTTCCACAAACCTAAACTGTTGTTACTTCATATCATAATCGACAGCTACACATCCAGCAAATATGTTGCTCTTTTTAAATGAACCCATTTTTGTGTTTTAAAGACTCTTTTTCGTTTCATACTTTACTAAACTGACGATTTGTAAACCGTAGGCGCTCAAAAATCATTTTTTATCGAGCAAAATGATTTTTTTCAAGGTTTCACCTTGAGACAAGCTATGCTATATTTTTTTCAATTATGCAAAAGGAAAGAAAAAGCCTGAGGACATCCTCAGACTGTTTTCGTTAAATATTCAATGTGTTCAAAGAAATTTGGATAAGATACATGTACTGCATCTGTATCTTCAATCTGGACTGATTGCTCTGTGATACACGCAGCAATCCCTAACATCATGCCGATCCTGTGATCTCCATAGCTTGAAACGACTGCGCCACCCTTAAGCATCGTTTTCCCATGAATCTTCATTCCGTCATCTGTTGCTTCAATATTAGCACCAAGTTTTTTGAGTTCTGAAACCACTGTATCAATTCGATTGGTTTCTTTTACTTTTAACTCAGCGGCATCTTTAATAATCGTCGTTCCTTCCGCTTGGGTAGCAAGGAGCGCAATAATAGGAATTTCGTCTATGAGTCTGGAGATCATATCACCAGAAATTTCAATGGCTTTTAATGAAGAGGTAGAGATCGTTAAAACACCGTATGGTTCTCCGCCTTTGGCATCCACTTCATTGATATCCAAGTTCGCACCCATTTGTTTCAGCACATCAATAATACCAGTTCTTGTTTTGTTTAAGCCGACATTTTTCAATATAATCCGGCTGTTTGGAACGATAGATCCAGCTACTAGGAAGAATGCAGCTGAAGAAATATCTCCAGGGACAAATATATCTGTCGCTTTTAACGTTTGTCCTCCTTCAATGGAAACACTTTGTGCATCTTCATGTAGCGAGACACCAAACATTGAGAGCATTCGTTCTGTATGATCTCTTGATTTATGTGGTTCAGTTAACGTCGTCGTTCCTTCTGCTTGAAGTCCAGCTAAAAGAACAGCAGACTTAATTTGTGCACTAGCAACAGGAGACTGATAAGAGATGGCTTTTAAATTGCCTCCACGAATAGAAAGCGGCGTATATTCACCATTTGCTCTGCCATCTATCTTGGCACCTAATTGTTTTAGTGGACCTGTTACTCGTTTCATTGGTCTTTTAGCAATACTTTCGTCACCGATCAGCGTACTGTGAAACTCACAACCTGCTAAGATCCCCATCATTAAACGAATGGTTGTACCAGAATTACCAACATCGAGGATGTCACTCGGCTCCTTAAGCTCTTTGAGCCCCTTGCCGTGAATGACAACATCGGTCCCTTTTTGCTCGATGTCAACGCCCATCTTTCTGAAACAATCAATCGTATTTAAACAATCGGCTCCAGGAAGAAAATTTTTCACCACGGTGGTTCCATCAGCAATTGCACCAAACATCACTGATCTATGAGAAATGGATTTATCACCTGGAATATGAATTTCTCCTTTCATAGGAGCATTTTTATGAATTTTCATATTTGCACCTCAGTCAGCATAAAATGTATCGTAATTCGCTCTGTTTTTTATACAGATTTCTGCTCGCTTGCGATCGTCATCTGTTTGAAAACTAATGCGTAAAATTCCGTTAATGTCTTCACGTGTTTCAATAATACGGATATTCGTAATACTAATGTTTTCACTTGCTAGATGCCCTGTAATCTCCGAAATGACACCAGGATAATCCGGGACATCCACATAAAGATCATAAAAAGCAGGAATGGCTCCTTTTTTCCGCAGAGGGAGCCCGTCACGATATTCCTTGGCATCTTGAAAATAAGAGAATAATCCCTCAGCGTCTTCTTGCTGAACAAAGGACTCAATGCGGTCGATCTCTTTTTTCCATTCATGGAATCGGTCCAAAATCTTGTTTTTATTGTGCAAAAGGATATCGCGCCACATTGCAGGATTACTTGATGCAATCCGTGTAATATCACGAAAGCCTCCAGCAGCAAACCGTTTTACAAGAGGGAAGTGTTCTTCAAAATGATACGCTTGATGCACAAGACTAGCTGCAACTATATGTGGGAAATGACTAATAACACTTGTCACAGCATCATGCTCTTCTGGACTCATTTCTATAAAATGAGCATTTGTCCCTTTTAATAAATCCTTTAAACGATCAACAGCCGGACGACTCGTTGTATTTGCTGGCGTTAAAATGTAGAATGCATTTTCAAATAAAAAGTCTTTTGCTGCAATGACACCTGATTTATGAGAGCCTGCCATTGGATGTCCACCAATAAATTGATAATGGTCAGGCAACGTTTTTTCAGCAAAATTGACGACCTTTTGCTTTGTGCTGCCAACATCAGTAATTGTTAGCTCTCTTTCAATTCCAGATCCTGCAATATCACTTAACATCTTGACGGTTTGTTGGACTGGCGTTGCCAAAATAATCGTTTTAGATTCATTCAAGCCTTCCATAAATGAATTGGCTGTTGCATCAATAATACCAAGCTTTGTTGCAGCAACCATTTGCTCATCAGAAACATCGTAGCCTATTATTTTTTTGTGAGGATATTCTTTTTTAATCGATAGTGCGATGGAACCACCAATTAAACCAAGTCCAGCGATCAATATTGTTTCGTTTGCTTCGTTCATGTTCATCACCTGATTTTTCGCGAAAATTAAACAAGCCCATTCAATAGGTTATATTGGATTGGTACAATGAAAGCCATATCCTATAGCAGAATATGACTTCATTGTTATGCTACGCACGAATGCCTTGTAATAAATCGGCAAGTATACTTAGGATTTCTTCATTTTGCTCCTTTGTTCCTACAGTAATACGCAAAGAAGTTGGGAATCCAATTACTTTACGAACAATATAGCCTTTTTTCAATAGTGCATTAAACAGCTCGTCTGCATCTCTTTCAAAATCAATCAGCACAAAATTTGTTTGAGACGGATAGATAAATAGCCCAAAACGATTAGCAAATTCTTGATATTGCGTTAGACCTGCTTCATTTTTTTGTCTGCATGATTGAATAAAGTCTTGGTCTTTTATGGCTGCACGCGCAGCTGCCTGTGCGATACGACTTGTATTAAAGGGCTCTCTTGCTGGTTCAATGGCTCTAATCAGTTCCTCTGATGCGATCCCATAGCCTACTCGAAGTGCTGCAAGCCCATAGGCTTTAGAAAACGTTCGAAGGACGATGACATTTTGATATGAGTTTAATAAAGATAAACTGTTCGGAAAATCTTCCGCTCGAACGTATTCAAAATACGCTTCATCTAGAACGACAAGCACGTGAGATGGTACTTGATCTAAAAACGCCACAAACTCTGCTTCTGACAAATGATTCCCAGTTGGGTTATTTGGATTACATACCCAAACGACCTTCGTTTTTTCATCAATGGCATCCAGCATTCCCTGCAGATCGTGAGCTCCCCCCTCTAAAAGAGGCACTTCTCGAATTTCTGCATGTTCAATCACTGCATTGTGACGGTACTGTGGAAAAGATGGAGAGGGGATGACGGTATTTGTATATTGGTCAAGGAATGCTCTAGCAATAATTTGCACAAGTTCATCTGAGCCATTCCCGAATATTAATTGTTTTTCACTCACTTGAAGAAACTCAGAAAGATCCGTTCTTAAACTTGCACTGTATCCATCTGGATAAATCGCTAATTGTTCAAGCTCAGCTTGTATGGCCTCTCTTACATGTGTGGAACACCCAAAAGGGTTTTCATTTGAAGCCAATTTCACAATTTTATCTAATTGATATTCTTTTTTGACCTCTTCAATTGGTTTCCCAGGTTGATATGGTTTTAGCTGTTTTAATTGATCCTTGATTTGCAAAATGTTTCACCTCATTTGAATGAATAGAGGGGACTAAACGTTTTTGCATATGTTTCAAATTCTCTTAAAGCATCTTGGCGTGTATTACTTGCTATCAATTGTTCTTGAAGTTCTTCAATTTTTTTTACAAGTGCACTGCCTACAACGACACCGTCACTCATTTTATTCATCGAGTCTACCTGCTCTCTTGTTGAAATGCCAAAGCCTACTGCAACCGGTATTTGACTGAGCTGTTTCACTTGTTGAATAAAATCAGTGATAGAGGCGTCAAAGGATAGTCTGACACCTGTTACACCAAGAGATGAAACACAATACACAAAACCTTCTGCCTGCTCTACGATTTTTTCTAATCGTTCCTTGCTTGTTGGTGCAACGAGCGATATATATGAAATGTCATGTGTTTGACAGTTCTTCTGCAGCTCCCTGCTCTCTTCAAACGGCAAATCGGGTGTTAAGAGCCCCGAAATGTGATTTTTGTGCAGTAAAGCGAAAAAGTATTCTGTGTCTAATTGTAACACAGGATTATAATACGTAAATAGAATTACAGGAATTTTTACACCGTTTTTTTTCATCTTCCCTGCTAACTCTATCGCTTTTACGATATTCATGCCTTGATTTAGAGCTCTTCTGGAGGCTCTTTGAATCACAGGACCGTCTGCTAATGGATCGGAATAAGGAACACCTAGTTCAATAGCATGTGCACCAGCTGCTTGGAGAGTGATAGCTAAATCAATGGTGATCTCTTCTGACGGATCTCCTGCCGTGATAAATGGAATGAATAATTTCTCACCTTGCTCTAATTGAAATGTAATCATTTTGTTTTACCCTCACTTTCAAGCACATTCATTAATGTATGCACATCCTTATCTCCTCTTCCTGATAGGCAAACAAGGACGATTTCATCTTCATTCATATTCCGGCTCATCTCAAACGCTTTGGCTAAGGCATGTGCTGATTCAATCGCTGGCAGAATACCTTCTTTTTCTGTCAGCAACTTTAACGCATGTAGTGCTTCTTGATCTGTGGCACTTACATATTGAACCCGTCCACTTGCATGCAAGTATGCATGCTCTGGTCCGATTCCAGGGTAGTCTAAACCAGCGGAAATAGAATACGGTTCAATAATTTGGCCAAATTCATCTTGGATCAGATAGGTCAACGATCCATGAATTACACCTTTTGTTCCTTTCGTGATGGTCGCTGCATGAAGAGGGGTGTCAATTCCTTTCCCAGCTGCTTCTACACCAATGATATCCACCTCTTCATCTAAAAACGCTCGGTACATTCCAATGGCATTACTTCCACCTCCAACACAGGCAATCACTTTATGAGGAAGCTGACCTTCTTTTTCAAGTAACTGTATTTTTGACTCATCACCGATCATTCGCTGGAATTCACTGACGATTTGAGGATAAGGATGAGGACCAACTACTGATCCAATCATGTAAAAATGGTCGCTGCAGTGCTGGACCCAATAACGGATGGCTTCGTTGGTTGCATCTTTTAATGTCCCGTTTCCGCTTGTGACAGGAATGACCTCAGCCCCGAGCAGTTTCATTCGGAACACATTGAGTGATTGTCTTTCCACGTCTTCTTTTCCCATAAATACGGTGCAGGATAATCCAAACTTTGCGGCGACCGTTGCAGCAGCTACCCCGTGCTGACCCGCCCCTGTTTCGGCGATAATGTTTGATTTCCCCATTTTCTTCGCTAGTAGGGCTTGGCCAAGCGCGTTGTTAATTTTATGAGCGCCGGTGTGGTTTAAATCTTCTCTTTTCAAATAAATTTTTGCACCGCCGAGATACGCTGATAATTGGTCAGCGTATGTGAGTGCTGTCGGTCTGCCTGAATAGTTTTGTAAAAGCGCTATATATTCCTTTTGATAAGTAGGGTCTTCTTTTAATTCATGAAATGCTTTTTTGATTTCTTCCAGTGGCTGCATGAGCGTTTCAGGAACAAATTTCCCTCCGAATTCTCCATATCGGCCAATTTCATTCGGATATGCATACATCATTTAACACCCTTTCTTCAAACGCTTTGATCTTTGCGCTGCTTTTCTTCCCGTTTTCTTCTATTCCGCTTGAAAGATCGATGGCTTTTGGGCTATAGGCAAGCAGATCTGTGATCGTTGCTGGTGTCACTCCACCTGCAATAGCGCAAGTCTTTACCAGATGCTTTGCATGCTGAACGTATGAAGGTACCGCCTCCCAAGCAAAAGCTGTTCCAGACCCGCCTCTTATCCCTTTCACCTTCGCATCAATGAGATAGCCATCGACGAAAGGGGCAAATGCCGTCATTTTTTCGAGCGTTCCTTTTAAATTGGGCTCGTGATGAAACACTTTCCAAACGATCGCCCTTGTTTGTTGTTTTATTTCTTTTGCATCTTCTCGTGTTTCATCTCCATGAAGCTGCACGATATTTAAGGGAATGTGGTTTGCGATGTCACACACTTTCTGTATCTTTTCATTTACAAATACACCTACAACATCTTTCCTGCACTTTGTTTGTACTAGCCAGTGTTTTACTTGGTCTGGATGAACTTGTCTTTTACTTGGAGCAAAGATAAATCCGATGGCATCTGCTCGAGATTGCGAGATACATTTGACATCCTCTTGTGAGACTGCACCGCAATATTTTAAATAAGGCTTCGTCATTTTCATTCTCCAAACAATGTATGAACGGCTTTTTCCTGTGATGGTTCTCTCATTAAAGATTCACCAACAAGGACAGCGTCCGCTCCATGTTTTTCCAAAAAGATAAGATCATCAAATGTCTGAATGCCGCTTTCACTCACTAGTAATACATCCTTTGGAACAAATGATGCAATCTCTTTTGTTTGCTCGACTGTTGTTGTGAATGTATTTAAATTCCGGTTGTTCACTCCAATGATCTCAGGAGTAAAAATGTTTAAGATATTCGTGAGTGTATCTGCTTCATGTACTTCTACGAGGACATCAAGCCCTTTTTCTTTTGCTTCAGCATACAGTTCATACAGCTTTTTCGGCTCAAGTACTTCTCCAATTAATAAAATCGCATCAGCCCCTATACATTTTGACTCTTCTACTTGTATTGGGTCAATGATGAAATCTTTTCTTAAAATTGGACATACAACGTGTTCTTTAATGAGGGACAGGTACTCGTTTTTCCCTTGGAAAAACGGTTCATCGGTTAAGACAGATAAGCAATCTACGTTAGATTTTTCGTATGCTTTTGCTGTTTGTAAAGGATCAAAATTCGGCTGAATGATCCCTTTAGAGGGAGACGCTTTTTTCACCTCAGCAATGAGTCCGATAGAGCGATAGGGATTCATCAGTGCTTTTTTAAATGATCGTCTTTCATATTTTCCATCAGCAGGTAATTGCAAGGTTTGGATATGTTCTTTTTTACGAGCGATAATTTGATTAAGCATGGATCTCTTCCTCTTTCGTTTTTTGTTTTAATCGGTTTAATTGTTGTTTGGCTGACCCGTTTTTGATCGTTTCTAACGCTTTTAATGTTCCCACCATAAGGCTTTCTGACTTCCCTGCCACATATAAAGCAGCTCCAGCATTAAGGGCTGTAATATGAAGCGGTGCTCCTTCTGTTTGATGATTCAATATATTCAGAATCAATTTGGCGCTCTCTTCCGGTGAATGGACCTGAATGTCTGATAAATGCCCTTTTTTCAATCCAAAGTCTTCTGGGTTTAGGGTATACTCTGTCATTTCATCTTTTTTCAATTCAATCACATACGAATTTGCAGTAATCGTTAATTCATCCAGCCCATCTTCTCCGCAAACAAATAAAACATGCTCTGGCTCAAGAGGGGCAAGAGCTTTGGCCATTAGCTTTGCCTTTTCCTTTGAATACACACCGATGATTTGCTTTTTGGCTTGCATCGGGTGGCATAGCGGACCTAATAGATTAAATACCGTCCGAAATCCGAGCTGCTTACGGACTGAGGCTACTTGTTTCATAGATGAATGATAGAGCGGTGCAAATAAAAAGCCCATGTTTTTCACCTGTATTTGTCGTCTTGTTTCTTCTGGTGTCGATTGAATTTGGATTCCAAGACATTCTAGCACGTCGGCACTCCCGCTTTTAGAAGAAACCGAACGATTTCCATGTTTGGCGATTTTAGCACCGGCAGCGGAAGCTACAATGGCAGCGGCCGTCGATATATTAAATGTCGATAAACCATCCCCTCCAGTACCGCACGTATCAACGACGTCAAGTGATCGTTCCATTGGTGCTGTATTTTTCCTCATTGCTTTCACAAAGCCTGTCATCTCTTCAGAGGTTTCCCCTCTATGCGCTAAGATAGATAGACTTGCAGCAACTTCAGCATCTGTTAAAGAGCCACTCATCATCTCATGCATTAGTCTGTTCGCTTCATTTTCTGATAGGAGTCCACCATTAACTAGAGCTGATAGTTGTTGATTCACTTTGCACATTCTCCCTTTCTGAGAAAATATGTTCAGCAAGCTGAATGGCTTTCAGAAGTGCTCCTGCCTTGTTACGCGTCTCTTCCCATTCGTTTTCAGGAACAGAGTCAGCCACAATACCGGCACCAGCTTGTATAGAAGCGGTCTGATCTTTAACGCTCATGGTACGAATGGTAATACAGGAGTCGATATTGCCGTCGAACCCAATATAGGCGATACAGCCGCCATACGTTTCTCTTGGCTCAGGCTCCATTTCATTTAATAATTGCATGGCGCGAATCTTCGGTGCACCTGTTAATGTACCTGCTGGAAATGCGGACATGAGGGCATCTACTGGATGCGTATCTTGCTTCAACTGCCCTGTCACAACGGAGATGATGTGCATGACATGTGAAAAGTTCACTACTTTTGTACAGGTCGGGACGGATACACTGCCGTATTCTGCCACACGGCCTACATCATTCCTGGCAAGGTCCACTAACATGTAATGCTCTGCTTTTTCTTTTTCATCATCTAAAAGCTCGCTTGCTAGTGCTGCATCCTCTTCTTTGGTTATTCCTCTTTTTCTTGTACCTGCGATTGGATGGATTTCTAAGTGTCCATTTTTTGCATGAATTAATCGTTCTGGTGAGCTTCCAACTAAATCTCGATCTTTTAATTTCATAAAATACATATAGGGTGATGGATTCACAATCCGAAGCACACGATACAATTCAAATGAACTTACCGTGACAGGGATATCAAAACGCTGCGAGAGTACACCTTGGAAGATATCACCCGCTCTAATGTACTCCTTGATTTTTTCTACATCCTTTAGAAATTGCGTTTTTTCATATGTTGAGGTCACTTGTTCAAAGGACGGTGGTTCGTTCATATTCCCTGATAAAATCAGTTCTTTCATATCAACCTTTGTGTGGAGCTGCTGAATCATATGTTCAAGTCGCTCTTGATTTTTCTTGTAAGCTCGTATTTTTTCGTCCTCTGTTTCATTTCCTGTCAGCTGAGTATATTGAATAAAATGAACATGATTCGTTTCGTGGTCAAAAGCAATCATCGTTTGACAGACAAATAATGTGCAGTTATCAGTCGTTGATGCATTCACATGCGGTCTGACAGAAGGCTCAATACTTGGGATGAGATCGTAACTCAAGTACCCAACGGCTCCACCTGTAAATGGGATGTCAACATCTGGTGTCTTGATTTGATATTGCTCTTTCATCCAGTCTAGTAAATCTTTCAGCTCTGCTTTTTGCATCACTTCCTGCCCCGCAGCATCACGCGCAAAATATTGATCTTGGGTATCATGTAAGGTTAAGAAAGGGTGTAATCCGATAAAGGAATATCTTGACCAGCTAGAAGACTCATCTTTGCTTTCTAGCAGATACACTATATCCTGTTTCAGTTTCTCAACAATTTGAATAGGTGAGAGTGTATCGACTGTAATGGTTTCAACAATCGGGATCGTTTTGTAAGACGCACTGTCCTTTAAAAATTGGGTAAGGTTTGTTTGAAAATTCATAAACACACTCCTTAAATGGGATTAAGGAGAATGAGGGGAATATAGAGGGGTTTGTTTGAGTATACGAAATAAGCCTAAAAGAGGCTTCCTCTTTTAGGCAGTATGATTAAATAGAAGTATCGTATCTCTGCTCAACTCTACTCATCTCAACTACCCTAGTCTCATTCTCATCTTCTCTATGCTTGTAATGCCGTTTACACCTGTGTGTAAACTTCGACTGTTCATATCGTATTATAATTGCTTGTTTTTTGTCAACTGTAAATCAGGACGAAGCGTGACGGCTTCTTCCAAGTACACATGATGTATGTCTTCCTGCTTTGTATCTGTTTGGACGGTCATTAAAACGCGAATGCATTGATTTAGACCGCCATGAATGTCCAGCTCCTGCATACAAGTGACAGGAACATACGTCCAGCCCTCAAACTGACGAAGTGCTTTTGCCGGAAAAACGGAGTGAATATCTTGTGTAGCAGAAATTAAGATCTGCACGACACGTTCTGGATCTACTTGGTTTTTTGAAATGATGGCTTCTAGCAGCTGTTTCGTTTTGTTTAACACTTCTTTTTCTGTATCTTCTGTCACAGTTGTAGCCCCACGTATCCCGCGAAACATCATAGACATCCATCCTCCCGTTTCCATTCTTCAAGCCAGTAATGCAGCTCTTCTTTCGTGAAAGATTGCAAGGTAACGTCTCCAACCTGTTTTAATAAAACAAATTGAACATGGCCACCTCTTGCCTTTTTATCACCAATCATGCGATCGACAAATGTTTTAGTTGAAATATCTTGCGTGACTTGTACTGGAAATCCTAGTTCTTTCATCCATTCTTTCATATCCGAACGATTGAGGGAAAGTCCTAATTGCTTTTCGCTCACATATAAAGCAAACTGCATACCAATCGCAATAGCATCCCCATGAGTGATGGCGCCATATCCATACTCCGCTTCAATGGCATGCCCAAGCGTATGGCCTAAATTTAAAAATGCACGCACGCCTTGTTCCTTTTCGTCTTCTTGGACAATCGACGCTTTTACTTGAATCCCTTGATACAGTATATGTGACAGCTCGTCTTTTGATAATTCCTTTAGCGAACGAATGGTCATAAGCTCTGATAAAAAGTCTTCACTTGAAATCAGCGCATGTTTGATGACCTCAGCAAAACCCGATCTCAGCTCAATTTGAGAAAGTGTCTCTAGCATACTGGTATCATAAATCACAGTTCTCGGCTGATGAAACGCGCCAATTAAATTTTTACCTAGCGGATGATTGATTCCTGTTTTTCCACCCACTGCACTGTCATGTGCAAGCAAAGTGGTCGGAATTTGAATAAAATCAATACCTCTCATATAAGTGGCAGCAGCAAAACCAGCCAAGTCTCCAATCACACCGCCTCCTAGCGCAATGACGCACGAGGAACGATCAAGCTGAAATTGAATGGCTTTCGTATGAATATACTCAAACTGCGCAAAAGATTTCGATTGTTCTCCGTTTGGTACAACCACTTTTTGCACAGACCACTTCTGCTTCAGTAATTGAACCATTTCCTCTCCGTAAATGGCATCAACTGTTGAATCTGTGATAATCAAGAGCTTAGTAAAGGAGCACCCAGTGGAAGTAATCAAGTCTAGGATATTTTGTCTAATCCCATCACCGATATATACAGGATAAGTGGCTGAAGACGTCTTCACTTCCAGTGTTTTCATTAAAACTCCCTCTGAAGCTGACGCATTTTTTCAATATTTTCTTTAATGCGATCAATTTGGTCAAGACCAAACTGCTCAACGACTGCATTGGCAATTTCCCAAGCCACGACTGCTTCTGCAACAACGCTTGCGGCTGGAACAGCGCAGCTATCAGAACGCTCAATACTTGCAGAGAAAGGTTCTTTTGTTTCTATATCAACGCTTTGAAGCGGCTTATAAAGAGTTGGGATTGGTTTCATGACCCCTCTTACGACAATCGGCATGCCGGTTGACATTCCGCCTTCAAGACCGCCTAAGCGATTCGTTTTTCTTGTATAGCCCTTTTCTTCATCCCAAATAATTTCATCATGAACGTCACTGCCATTTTTAGAAGCTGCCTCGAAGCCAAT
The DNA here is from genome assembly GCF_037104745.1 of Bacillus sp. FJAT-53060. Classification (NCBI taxonomy): domain Bacteria; kingdom Bacillati; phylum Bacillota; class Bacilli; order Caryophanales; family Bacillaceae; genus Bacillus; species Bacillus sp. FJAT-53060. Next base: position 21,622 of record NZ_JBAWSW010000017.1, on the reverse strand, counting down.
ACCAAATTCTACACCTTTAAAAGCATTGATACTTAGGACAGCACCAGCAAGCTTGCTGTCTAATTTGCGATCATAATGAACATAGCTTCCAACTCCAACTGGCATGCCTTCAACGATGACTTCCACAATGCCGCCAATCGAATCGCCGTTTTTTTTAGCTTCGTCAATGGCATCCATCATTTTTTGACCTGCTTCACTGTCATAGCAGCGAACGGGTGATGCTTCTGTTACCTTTTGCAAATCTTCAATAGACTCATATGCGGTATCAGCTGCTTTCACTCCACCAATTTCAAGGACGTGACCAGCTACTTTGATCCCAAGATGAGCTAAAATTTGTTTCGCTACCGCTCCTGCTGCCACGCGAACCGTTGTCTCACGGGCTGATGAACGCTCTAATACGTTCCTCATATCACGATGTCCATATTTAATCGCACCATTTAAATCCGCATGCCCTGGTCTTGGACGAGAGATTTGACGCTTCATTTCACTTTCTTCTTCTTCAGTGATAGGCTCTGCACCCATCACCTTTGTCCAGTGCTTCCAGTCATTGTTTTCAACGACAAGTGTAATAGGAGAACCTAATGTTTTCCCGTGGCGAACACCACTCAGCACTTTCGCTTGGTCTTTTTCGATCAGCATTCTTCTTCCGCGGCCATGACCTTTCTGTCTTCTAGCCAGTTCATAATTGATGTCATCCTGCTCTATATAAAGTCCCGCTGGAACTCCTTCAATGATTGTGGTCAGTTGTGGACCATGTGATTCACCTGCTGTTAAGTACCTCATGACTCAATCTCCCTTCATCGCATTAACGCTTTTAAGTAAAGCTATAATAACACATCTCCTAGATAAAATCAGCTAGATACCCTTTTTTTGATAAAAGAAAGTATCAGCAGATGTCAGTCCAAACTTTTCCGGGTGAAAAATTTGTTCTGTGGAACCAACAAATAAAACCCCATTTTGTTTTAAACTACTGCTCATTTTCAAGTAAATTTCTTCTTTCGCGTCTTCTGTGAAATAAATAAGTACATTTCGGCAGACAATGAGATCGAGCTGTTTTTCATATGGATCTGCTAAAAGGTTGTGCTTTTTAAATTGAATGTGCTTTCGAACCTCGTCCTTCACAGTGTAAAATGAAGAATCTTCTTTTGTGAAATATTTTTGTTTGATTTGATCTGGCACCTCTTGCAGGGAGCGTTCGTGATATGTCCCTTTTTGTGCTGATTGCAGGACTTTATCATCAATATCTGTTGCGATAACTTGGAAGTTATTTACAAGAGGATGACTTGAGAGTAGCATCGAGAGCGTATAAGGCTCTTCGCCTGTCGAACATGCTGCGCTCCATATTTTTAAACTCCCATCGTTTTTTGAAAGAAGGGGAAGGATTTTTTGATCAAGGACTTCCCAACGCTGATAGTTTCGGTAAAATTCTGACACATTAATTGTCATTCGGTCCATCGTTTCATCTAACAGCGCTCTGTCCTTTTCAAGAGCAGATGCGAATGCTTCAAAATCTCTAAATCCTTTTTTATCATAAAGTGACGTTAATCGTCGTTTCATTTGTGCTTCTTTATATAAATGAAGATCAACCCCGGTTAGTTTTTTCCATTTTTCAACAAATACTTGATATTGATTCATCAATGTCCTCTCCCGTCTCATATCTTTGTCCTAGTATAGCTGTTTTTATCAAAAATTTGCATCATCTCATGCGAAATTTCTTATAGAAATCAATATAAAAAAGCCAAAGTGCTCACTTGATGAACACCTTGGCTTGAACATTAATAAATCCAGCTTGAAATTGTTTGATCCCAATTTGTGAGTTCTTCTTGTTTAAAGAATAGGTTAATTTCTCTTTCGGCACTTTCTGGTGAGTCTGAGCCATGGATAATGTTCTTTCCAACGGTTAATCCATAATCTCCTCTTATTGTGCCAGGCAGTGCTTCTTTCGGATTTGTTTTACCGATAATCTGTCTTGTCACATCAACTACCTGTTCACCTTGCCATACCATTGCAAAAACAGGTCCTGACGTAATAAAGGAAACCAATTCCCCGAAAAATGGTTTTACTTTATGTTCTCCGTAATGTGTTTCCGCTACTTCTTTCGGAATACTCATTAGTTTTGCACCAACAAGCTTAAGCCCCTTTTTTTCGAATCTTGACACAATTTCACCGATTAATTGTCTTTCAACACCATCAGGCTTGACCATAAGAAATGTTTTGTCCATATGCTTTTTCCACCCCGTCATTATGTATGTATAGGCTTACATTGTTACAAAGTGATCTTATCATTTTTTTTTATCATAATCAATTTTTGACAAAAAATTTCACAAAAAAACCAATCAACTAGAAGTTGATTAGAATTTTCGTTTTCCAATATATTTGGCAATGGAGGATAAGGATGTCTTCGCTCGTCCCTGCGGAAGCTTGTCTAGCTGTTCAAATGCTTTTTTCAAATACATTTCACTCACTCGATTAGAACGGTCGATCGCATCTGTTTGTTTTAGACTTTCAATCACAGGCTTCAGCTGCTTTTCGGTCGTTTCACTATTAATCAGCTTCAATTGACCTTCTAGTGTCGGACTCATCAGTGCATATAAGACTGGGAGTGTTACATTGCCTTGTAAAAGATCTCCGCCAACAGGCTTGCCTAGCGCTTCTTCAGTTGATGTAAAGTCAAGGACATCATCGATGATCTGATAGGACATGCCGACATAGTATCCAAACCAGTAAAGGGCTTTATGTGTTTTTTCATCTGTGCCTGCTGCAATCGCACCTAATTGACAGCTGCCTGCAATAAGCAAGGCTGTTTTTCGCTTGATTCTTCTTAAATATGTACGCAGGTTTTGATCCATGTTGTATTTGTCTTTTACTTGCTCTATTTCACCGAGACAGAGCTCAACGACCATTTTTGACAAAATTTCATGTGCCATTGGGTGGTTGATTTTAGTCATGTACTCAAGCGATCTTGCAAATAAGTAATCCCCTGTGTACATGGCAATTCTGTTATCCCATTTTGCTTTGATGGTTGGCTTTCCTCTTCTCAGTTCTGCATCATCAATGACATCATCGTGAACAAGCGATGCCATATGAATCAATTCCAAGGCAACGGCTACATATTTAATTTTATTAATATCATAGTCGCCAAACATACCTGAAAGGAGAACAAAAACGGGGCGGATTCGTTTTCCGCCCGCTTGTAGCAAATGAAGCCCTGCTTCACTTAATAATGCATAATCAGAGCGAACTGTTTGTTCAAGCTCTTTTTCAATTATATCTATATCATGATTTAAAAAAGAGATCATTGCTTTTAGTTTCATTATCTTCACCCAAATATCGTTTATTCAAAGCTTCTTTCCGATATGTGTTGCTGCTACACCGCCTGTAAATGGATGATACGAGACATCAGACAAACTTGCCTCTTCGAAAAGAGCCGCCAGCTCTTTCATGCCAGGGAACGTTTTGGCTGATTCTTGAAGCCATGAATACTCCTGATAGCTCTTGGCAAACAGCTTACCAAAAAGCGGCATAATGTATTTGAAATAGACGTGATACCCTTGTTTAAAGCCCATTATCTCAGGCTGTGATGTCTCAAGGCAGACAACCATTCCACCAGGCTTCACCACTCTTGTCATTTCCTTTAACACCGTTAAGTAATCAGGGACATTTCGAAGACCAAAACCGATCGTGACATAATCAAATTTGTTATTATCAAAAGGAAGCTCCATTGCATTGCCGTGGAGCAGTTCAATTTGATTGTAGCCCCCTGTCTTCACCTTCGTTTCTCCAACACTGAGCATATTTTTACTGAAATCAAGGCCTTTAATCTCACCTTTTTCTCCTACAGCGTCTGCAAGTGCAATGGTCCAATCTGCTGTTCCGCAGCACACATCTAATGCTTTAGCTCCTTTTTGGACATTCATGAGCTTCATTGTTTTATCGCGCCACTTTTTATGCTGTTTAAAGCTGATGACAGAGTTCATTTGATCATAGTTTTTATAAATTTTTTCAAACACACCGTGTACTCGCTGTTCTTTTGATTGCTGCATGACTTACCCTTCTTCCACTTTCTGATGATACGTAGGCTCATTTTTCATATGATCCAAGCGATTTAATAGCTCTTTTTGAACGACCGGAGATGAAACAAGATACTTCTTGATCGTCAGTTTGGCTTGCTCGTAGCCTTTATTCTCAAAGTTGTCAAAACATGTATAGGCGTCCGTATAGCTATCGTTCAAAAAAAGTTTTAAATGTTTGTCATCTTCTGCTTGTTTCATAAAACGCTTATAAACAAGGAAACGACTTGCAATCTCATTCCAATGCGTTATTTGAAAGTACTCAGAAATTCTTTGGAATAGCGCCGACTCCACTGTGGCCACACTTTTGTAAAAGTGCGCTGCATCTTGAATGGACCGATCATACAGTCTAATTTTATGTTCATTTATCTCTTTGATCGCCGTGGCGAGAGTGCGGATCATGTAAATATCTTTCATATCAGATAGAAGAGAATAATAGAGACCGCTGAAATAGTCTCCTGCTAGGATGGTTAGCTGACGATTTTTAAATTCGTCTTGTTTGATGGCTGCTGCAGTTGTGACTTCGTCATGGGTATCAAGGGCAATTTGCACAAGCATCGCCGTTAAAATATAATTTTCTTTTTTCTTTGCATCAATTTGAGCTTCGTCAAACATTGCATGAAAAAGAAGGATCTTATCTTCATCGATGAGTGGCGCACGCAAATGCTTGGCCAAATAAGGATGAGAAAGCTTTTTATTTAATTTTATATTTAGATTAGATAAAATTCCGTAGATGTCTTGCAAAGATATCACCCTTGTCCCAAAAATTACAGTTTATATGTAGCTCTGCACATCGTATAGAGCTTTATTATACCACATCGGCTCTCACTTTTATGCTATCAAGTGCATGCTTGTGCTTTATTTCTTTGCCTCGCTTTGAATTTCACCGAAGCTTGTTTGAATGACAGCATCGCCTCTTACTTTAATTGCCGACGTATGCTCAGTAAATTGTGCAATAATGACTTCACCTTTATCGAGTTTTTCGGAATGGTGAAATCTTGTATCAGATCCTCTAGTTAAGCCGATTACGTTTACACCATTATCAATGGCTTTAATCACCACAAACTCAGATGCTTTATTTTCACTCAATCTGTTCACCTTCCATCTATTGTTTAGTCGTTTTTAATAAAGGAAAGCACTTCTGCTCTTACTGCCGCATCATTTGCAAATGTGCCGCGCACTGCTGATGTCACCGTTTTAGCGCCTGGCTTTTTCACTCCGCGCATCGTCATACACATATGCTCTGCTTCAACGACAATCATCACGCCATGCGGATTTAGTATTTCCACCATACTATCTGCAATAGTTGATGTAATGCGCTCCTGAAGCTGCGGGCGCTTTGCCACGGCTTCCACTGCTCTTGCAAGCTTGCTAAGCCCTGTTACTTTTCCTCCACGCGGAATATAAGCGACATGGGCTTTTCCATAGAAGGGTACAAGGTGGTGTTCACACATTGAATAGAAAGCAATATCTTTTACAAGTACGAGCTCTTCATGATCTTCACTAAAAATGGTTTTAAAATGTTCTTTTGGATCTTCATTTAATCCCGAGAACACTTCTTCATACATTTTTGCTACTCGTTTTGGGGTATCAAGAAGTCCTTCACGCTCTGGATCTTCTCCAATTGCTTTTAATATATCGCGTACAGCGTGTTCAATTAGTTCTTTATTTATTTCACTCATGTATTATATCCTCCAAAGGCGATTACATTTCATTCAGATTCTAGCACACTTCAGATCCTAAAAGCAAAGGAGATCGTTCTAAACGAACATTTTGATTCAAAAGGAAAAGCCCCTTATCGAAGGGGCTTTTCTAGACCAGTGTGAAACTGTATATGTATAACTCCTTTTATAGGAACATTACACATAACGATTATTTACCTGCCACCGCGTCTTTAAGTGCTTTACCTGGTTTGAAAGCAGGTACTTTGCTAGCAGGGATTTCGATCTCTGCACCAGTTTGTGGGTTACGTCCTTTACGAGCTGAACGCTCACGTACTTCAAAGTTACCAAAACCAATAAGTTGGATTTTGTCACCATTTTTAAGTGCATCTAAAATTGTATCAAAAACAGAATCAACTGCTTTTGTCGCGTCTTTTTTAGATAACTCGCTTGATTCAGCAACCGCGTTAATAAGTTCTGTCTTGTTCATGCCTTTCACCTCCTCCCAAAAATATGAATTCAGTAGATTGTTATCATTTCTTCACAATTCTTCTTCTTTCTATACACTTTCTTTGAAAAAAAGCATCTAGAAAGCGTTATACATGGCTTTTCATGTAGAAAACATCTCTTTGAAGGAATGTTTGTCCAACAAAGTGAAGATTTTCTGTAAGTAGATTAACACATATGAAATACCATATCAAGCATTTTAAAGGGAAGAATCCTTATTTGTCAAGGATTAAGGGCACTTTTGCGAACGAACATTCCTAATTTTAGTTGAATCTGACTAATCTTTATACAATTGTCTTTTGATGACTCATTCAACACGAAAAAAAGACCCCTATCAATGAGAGGTCTCACATGTTATAGAATAATCGCGATCAAACCGCCTGATCCTTCGTTGATAATTCTTTCAAGCGTTTCCTTCAGCTTATATCTTGCATTTTCCGGCATCAGAGATAGCTTTGCTTGAATTCCTTCCCTGACAAGGGAGCTGAGGGAACGACCAAATATATCTGAATTCCAAATGGAAAGCGGGTCATCTTCGAAGTCTTGCATTAAGTAGCGGACGAGCTCTTCACTTTGTTTTTCTGTTCCAATAATTGGTGCAAACTCGCTCTCTACATCGACCTTAATCATATGAATAGATGGAGCAACTGCCTTTAATCTCACACCGAATCTTGATCCTTGCCTAATGATTTCTGGCTCATCTAAACTCATATCTGACAAAGCTGGAGCTGCAATCCCGTAGCCAGTTTGTTTCACCATTTTTAATGCATCTGAGACTTGATCATATTCAGTCTTCGCATGAGCAAAATCTTGCATGAGCTCAAGAAGATGGTCTTTACCCCTAATTTCCACACCAACCACTTCTTTTAAAATGTGATCATATAGATCATCCGGCGCATACAGGTCAATTTCCGCAATACCCTGACCCATTTCAATACCTGCTAACCCCGCTCTTTCAATAAAGTCAAATTCACTGAATTGACCAACGACGCGGTCGACATCTCTTAATCTTTTAATATCCTTTACGGTTTCTTTCACTGAATCCTGGTAGCTCTCTCTTAGCCAATGATCTTCTTTTAACACCATAACCCAGCTAGGCAGGTTCACATTCACCTCAAGCACTGGGAATTCATATAATGCTTCACGAAGAACACTGAGTACATCTTGTTCTCTCATACTTTCTACGCTCATGGCGAGTACAGGAATATCATATTTTTGACTGAGTTCCTGCCGCAGTGCTTCTGTTTCAGGATGATATGGTCTCACGGAGTTGATCACCATAATAAATGGCTTTCCAACTTCTTTGAGTTCGTCAATCACACGTTCTTCTGATTCAATATAATCGTGTCTCGGAATTTCTCCAATTGATCCATCAGTCGTAATCACAACACCGATGGTTGAATGCTCTTGGATGACCTTGCGTGTACCAATTTCCGCTGCTTCATGAAACGGGATTGGTTCCTCATACCACGGCGTGTTGATCATTCTCGGTCCATTTTCATCTTCATACCCGCGGGCACCAGGAACTGTATACCCTACACAATCTACAAGCCTGATGTTAACATCAAGTCCGTCACTTACGTGAATAGATGCCGCTTGATTTGGCACAAATTTTGGCTCTGTGGTCATAATGGTTTTTCCTGCTGCGCTTTGCGGCAATTCATCCTGTGCTCTTGCACGATCCGCCTCATTATTGATATTCGGGAGCACCACGAGCTCCATAAACTTTTTAATAAACGTAGATTTCCCTGTACGAACAGCTCCAACGACTCCTAAATATATATCGCCTCCTGTTCGTTCAGCGATATCCTTGAAAATATCGACTTTTTCCAAGTGATCCCCTCCCGGACTTGCTATCCTCGTTTTCAAATAAGATACTCTATACTTCAATCAAACTGTGCTTGAAAGGTGTCAGGACAATATATGTGTATGACGTTGTCCCATTTGAATATGACACCTTTTTTGTTTTGAGAGTATGTTTAGCCATAAAAAAACCTTTCTCCTCATTTATATGCAGAGGAAAAAGGTTCATTCTTGTTTATGACGTCTTTTTTTCTAAAAAGGCAGGCTCATCTTTTTTATTGATTGTATATGGGACAGAAAATGCGGGTACAAATGGGGTTTCCTGCCAATATACATCTTCAATGTTTTCGCCTGGTTTCAGCTTTTGTTTCGCATTTTTCAAAATTTGAGCAAAATCACTGCGATAGTCAACATAGATTTCGCCTTTTGATGAAATCAGTAATGGAAGTGAATGTCCCGTGACAGGGCTCATCACAGTAGGCGGCGCCTTTAATCCTAGTTTTTTTTCATTTAACGTATATAAATCTTTGGACACAACTTTCCCATATGGCGGATATGTATGTTCGTCTTGATATATTTTGATCCTTAGACGTAATTCACTGATGGTTTGCGTCATTTTGACATCAAGCAGTTTCACCGTTGGGTTTTTTTCGACGTCAGTGAGGACAAAGATATATTCCCCCCCGCCTTCAAAAGATGTAGACGGTACATCGTGTAAATACCTTGGAGACAAGCGCTTAAAATCGATGACATACTTTTGATAAACAGGCGTGTCTGCTTCTTTTGTTTCAATTGGCAAAAGACCGTTTGTTTCTTTTTGAAAATTTTCAATCGCTGCCTGCACACTTTGCAACTGCTCCTCGTAGGGCACCCTGTTTTCAGCTTTACGTTTCTCTGGATAAAGACATCCTGTAAGTAAAATAAGTGTTAACAATATGACACTGACTTTTCCTTTGATCATCACATTCTTCCTTTTTCTTTATTCATTAACCGGCCCGCTAAATACAACTAAAAACACAATGATACCTGATATGAGCATCAAGCTATACGCAACGGTCGAGGCTGTTATTTTAAGAAATCGGCTTTTCAGCTTAAACCTACTCAAATAAATGGTTACTACGGCTAAAAACATGAGCCCCATAGAACCAAGCGCAAACCACATCTTGATTAAAGCAAAACTCATCCTGCCTATCCCCTCTCATAACGAACGAATTGTAAGCGTTTATGTTTCATTCTAAACCAATAATAAGTAAAATATCAATCATTTTTCCAATCATTCGGGAAAAGTGAATAAAAAAACTGAAGCAAAGAGGGGGACTCCGCTTCAGTCATTAGGTCGACTATTTTTCCTCATTCTGTAGAGGCAAAGCTCTATCCAAACTTCATTGTTATGTTATGCAAGTCTTCCCCTTCTTGCATCCTCTACACGCCTAAGTTCAGTCTTCCAATTACTTTGTTTGGTTTTCGAACATGTTCACAAGATCTTCCATTTCATGTGTTTTCACACGTGCCATTAATGATTCTACAGCATCGTCTACCTTTTTCCCTTCAAACAGGACATGGTAAAGCGCTTCTGTAATTGGCATGCTGACCTTATATTCTTTGGAGAGCTGGTAAGCGCCTTTGGTTGTGCGGACGCCTTCTACCACCATCCCCATTTTCTCAAGGACTTCTTCTAGCTTATATCCTTTACCGAGTAAATTCCCGCAGCGCCAGTTACGTGAATGGACACTTGTACATGTGACGATCAAATCACCTACGCCCGTTAAACCGGCAAATGTAAGAGGGTTTCCTCCCATTTTTGTACCAAGGCGTGCGATTTCAGCCAGTCCTCTTGTGATGAGTGCCGCTTTCGCATTGTCACCATATCCAAGTCCGTCTGTAATCCCTGCTGCAAGAGCAATGATGTTTTTAAGTGCTCCTCCAATCTCCACACCAATGACATCAGGGTTTGTGTACACTCTAAAGTTGTTGTTCATGAACAAGTCTTGAACAAATTGAGCGGCTTCAATATTTTCTGATGAAACGGTTACGGTTGTCGGGTGACGCAATCCTACTTCTTCGGCATGGCTCGGTCCTGATAGGACGACCACAGCTTCTCTTTGCTCAGCTGGAACTTCTTGTTCAATCATTTGAGAAATTCTTAGCAGCGTATCTGGTTCAATCCCCTTACTAACGTGAACAAATGGCACTTTTGACGAGATAAACTCATTTGCCTGCTTCAATACTTCACGTATAGCCTTTGTTGGAACAGCGACGATAATAGCCTCTGCGTTCTCTAAAGCCTGTTTCATATCTGTTGTGACCTTAATAGACGCTGGTAGCGTGACATTTGGCAAGTAATCATGATTTTCATGTTTTTCATTGATTTGATCAATCAATTCTTGTCTATGTCCCCACATGTGTACATCATGATGATTATCAGCTAATACAAGCGCAAGAGCTGTTCCCCAGCTTCCGGCTCCAAGTACTGAAATTTTCTTCATCCTGCTCACCCTTTTTATTTTCTTGCTCTCGCAAATATTTTAATTGGTGTTCCTTCAAAACCAAACGCATCCCTAATTCGGTTTTCTAGAAAACGCTCATAAGAAAAGTGCATAAGCTCTGGATCGTTCACAAACACAACAAAGGATGGCGGCTTAATCGCCACTTGTGTTGCGTAGTAAATTTTCAGACGCTGGCCGTTATGGGTCGGTGTTGGATTCATTGCAATGGCGTCCATGATAATATCGTTCAGAATATTGGTCTGAACACGCATCGCATGATTCTCGCTAGCTGTAATGATGGACGGCATTAAGGTATGAATTCTCTTTTTCGTTAGAGCAGACATGAATAAGACTGGTGCATAGTCAAGGAATTGAAAATGCTCGCGAATGTTTTGCTCAAATTCCTTCATTGTACGCTCATCTTTTTCAACAGCATCCCATTTGTTCACAATGATCACAACGGCTTTACCAGCTTCATGTGCGTAGCCGGCAATTCGTTTATCCTGCTCAATAATCCCCTCTTCACCGTCAAGAACAACAGCGACTACATCAGAGCGGTCAATCGCTTTTAGTGCACGAAGTACACTGTATTTCTCTGTGGTTTCATACACTTTCCCTTTTTTTCTCATCCCTGCTGTATCCACAATGACAAAGTCACGCTGATTGTACGTAAACATCGTATCAACAGCATCTCTTGTTGTACCAGCGATGTTACTTACAATCACACGGTCTTCCCCAAGCATGGCATTGACCAAAGAGGATTTACCTACATTTGGCCGCCCAATTAAGCAAAACTGTACCACTTCTTCATCATACTGGGTATCTGGAAAGTTTTTAAAATGCTCTGCCACTGCATCAAGCAAATCACCGAGGCCTAGCCCGTGCGTTCCAGAAATCGGATACGGTTCGCCAAAGCCAAGTGAATAAAAATCATAAACGTCGCTTCTCATTTCAGGGTTGTCCAGTTTATTGACAGCAAGCACAACTGGTTTTTTTGTGCGATATAAAACTTTTGCGACTTCTTCATCCGCAGATGTCACGCCGTCTCGGCCATTGACCATAAAGATAATGACATCCGCTTCATCCATTGCGATCTCAGCTTGATGGCGAATTTGCGCCAAAAACGGCTCATCTCCAATATCTATTCCACCAGTATCTATTAAATTAAAGTCATAATTTAACCATTCAGCAGAGTTATAAATTCGATCTCTTGTTACACCAGGTGTGTCTTCTACAATCGATATTCTTTCGCCTGCGATTCGGTTAAAAATTGTAGATTTTCCAACGTTGGGCCTTCCAACAATGGCTACGACAGGTTTACCCATAGTACCCTTCCTTTCAATCCAGCGCGATTCAATATGTTCATCATCATGTTTCAACCGGGATTTAAAATTTTCATTCAGTTTGTTATGAAATAAACCCTTCAAACATGAAGGGTTCAACTTATATATTATATCAATTTTTAATCAGACCACAATGAATAACTTAAAAATGTTTGACAATTAAGTAAAGATCTTCTCCAATTCCGTGTGCAATGCCGTCCAAAATCGCCTCTAAATTCATCGCATACATATCGAGCTCTTCTTTATTTTCACAGAAAAAAACCGCTGTTCCTCCTATGACTCGCTCTTTATTTGTTGTAGCCACAGCCAATATAAATTGCTCTATTGTATTCGCCATTTCTCTTTACCTCGCTTTCTTTTTAATGAAATCCGTCGGCATTCTAATAGCATTTTCTAAGATCGGCACCTCTTCTAATACACGAACAGCCAGATCTTCACGTTTCCATTGCGGTAAAATGAACACGCCAAGGGTGCCATTATTCAGATCGCGTTTTGCTAGCGGACAAAGCGATGGTTCACCAGAGTCACGATACACGCCAAGTACATTCGATAAATCAAATAAAATTGCTTGTCGCTGCCCAAGGTTTGCAATCGTTGTGGCTGAGTTAAAATTCTTTGGGGTTAAGATAAAGCCCATTCCATAGTCTAAAATAAGTTTCTGCTTTTCAGGAAGCCCGATATTCATAATGTAAATATCATTCACATAAAGCCCCGCCCCGTCAAAACGAAGTTCGCCTTTTTGAATATTGACGATATCCTTTAGTTGGCTGCCAGACATTAATAGCTTTGCCATGAAAAAACAAAGAACACCGACCACTGTCCCAATAACGAGAGAGAAGAAAATACAGGCTGTCGTTGTAATGAGTGAAGTGAGAATGGCAATATAATTTCGACTTTCAAAGGCGATCGCAATGCCTTCAATATATGTACTACCTCTTGAGACAAGTTCATACGAATCCATTTGGGTTAAAGTATTTCTTTCCATATTTCGCACATCACGAAATTGCGTGGCTGCCAATGTCAGAAAAGTAATCGCGGTGAATTCCTCCTCAATCAATGCAGGCATAATGATCGCACCAAGCCCTGATGCGATAAAACCAAGCGAAATGTGAATCACTTGTCCATGTATATACGTGGGATATTGCCGATAATCTGTTCTTAGGATATAAATTCTGGCCGCCATCCCAAAGATGACACCAATAATCACAGGAAACGTGTAATCCGTCATGTTGATTTTGCAGCCCCTTTTACTGGTTTTCTGGATGAACGGGTACTTAAGAGCTTTTCAAGCTGGCCTACACCTAATAGGAAAATGGCTCCTTGAACAACAAGAGAAAGAAACGAGAGATCTCCAATAATAATCGATGATGTGAGGCGATGAATCGTGAGAGAATAAAGAGTTTCTCCGAGACACGCAGACATCATCCATAAAGTGATTCGTTCCGTCAACTGATGTCCATATGTCAAACACATCAAGATCAGCAAGGCAAATACAACCCAGTCCACCTTTATTATCGTGAACCAAACAGGGTCATATAATTCAAAAATCATAAAAAAGCTATACGCGCTTATCATCGAACATAATTGCATGATTTTGACGATTCCATAGCCAGGCTGGAATATAACAAAAGCAACACAAGCATATAAAAAAGTCATCAAAAACCCTGCATTGATACTGAAATCAAAAATGGATATCATGAAATGACTGAAAATAATATGAACAAGTACACACACTGCCAGCACATTGCGCCATGTCCTTTTTTCCATAATAAATGTCACCATAATCCAAACGAACCATATTGACCAATAATAGTACATTGCCTCCAACCTCATCACCTCAATTACATTATGGGAAAATCTCCAGTTTTTAAACGTGTGAAGCGTTACGGGCTTTGTATGAAATAAACAAGAGGTGACACCCTAATCATTGAGGAGGGATGTATGGATGGGTAAGGATAGACAGGAAACACGCCTAAAGGCATCAAGAAGAGTTGAATCTGATCGAGATCAATCAATTCGTCATAAAGGGGCAACAGCATTAGAAGATTCAGATGACGCTCGAAAAAGAAATCAATAAAAAAAGGCATGTGATGATCACATGCCTTTCTACCTTGACCTTAAGCTATAATACATTGTATCCACGCCTCTCTCTTTCAACCAATGACTCGTTTCACCTGAGATCACAATCGGTGTTTGTCTCAGCTCCTGTATGGTCCTTGCACCTAGCACTGTCATCATCATCTTTACATCTTCTTGAAGATCAAGAATATCAGTGATAAGGCCGCTTTCTCCTCCTCTGGTAAGTGATTTCAGGAAAAAGCCAGCTAATCCAGCAGCGGACGCACCAAGAGCGATTGATTTTGTCACATCAAGAGCATCTTGAATCCCTCCAGAGGCTAAAACCGTTTGATCTTGAAAGGCCGTGTGTACTTCAGCAAGACTCGCTGCAGTTGGAATCCCCCAATGGTCAAAATAACGAAGTGCTTTCTGGCGACGAAGGTTTTCGATTTTAGAAAAGTTCGTTCCGCCAAACCCTCCCACATCAACGGCAGTTACTCCCGCATGAAATAACTTTTTTGCCGTTTCCTTGCTCATGCCAAATCCGACTTCCTTTACGACAACAGGCACATCAATCGACTCAGCGATGGCTTCAATGCGTTCAATGGCGCCTCGAAAATCACGATCCCCTTCAGGCATCACCATTTCTTGAATGGCATTTAAGTGAATTTGAAGCATATTTGCCTCAAGCATGTTGACAGCTTCCCGTGCCTGTTGAAGCGTCGCTTCACTGCCTAAATTCGCGAAAACAAGTCCACCAGGATTGACTTTCCGAACAATTTCATACGTACGTCTTTCTTCACGGTCTTTCAGCGCAGCCATTTGGGACCCAACTGCCACTGGAATATTGGTTTCCTTCGCTGCGATGGATAAAGAACGATTGATCTCATAAGTCGACTCTCCACCCCCACCAGTCATTGCATTGATAAAAATTGGCGAACCGAAAGTCAGTCCGCCAATTGTCGTAAGTGTATCAATTTGTGCTGTCGCAAGATCTGGTAGACCGACGTGAACGAAGGAAACATCCTCTAAACCTGTTGCTGCATGCTGGCCAGTCGACAAAGCATGCTCAATATGCTGTTTCTTTCTTTCTGATCGCATCAATTTTGATCACCAAATTATTTTAGTTTATTGAGTTTATCTCCGATCAGGTCACCAAGCTGGAATCCGCTAGTGTTTTCTTCTTTCGCCTGATACTGACGATAATCCTCTTCTATTTGCTTTTCCGGATTTTCTTCTAAATCACGAATGCTTAATGAAATGCGCTCTTCATCTTCATTCACATCAAGCACTTTCACTTTCACAGTTTGCCCTTCTTCAAGGACTTCTTGAGGAGTACCGATATGTTTATGTGAGATTTGGGAAATATGCACAAGTCCTTCTACACCTGGAAGAATTTCAACAAATGCACCAAAGCTCACAAGACGCTGAACGGTTCCTTCAAGTACATCATCTTGTTTTACCTTTTCGCTAATTTGACTCCAAGGTCCTGGTAACGTTTCTTTGATAGATAGTGAGATACGTTCGTTATCTCGATCAACAGCAAGTACTTTCACCTTGACTTCCTGTCCTTCTTCTACAACGTCAGATGGCTTTTCAACATGCGCATGGGATAGTTGAGAAATGTGAACTAATCCATCAATGCCGCCAATGTCAACAAATGCACCGAAGTTCGTCAAGCGCTGCACCTTTCCATCAATCAAACTACCTACTTCAAGCTTTTGGAGGAAGTCCCGCTTTTTGTCTAATTGCTCTTGCTCAACTACTGCACGGTGTGAAAGGATCACACGATTTTTTTCGCAGTCAAGCTCTACCACAATAAGTGAGAGCGTATTTCCTTTGTAGTCTGTAAAGTCTTCTACATAGTGTGCTTCAACAAGAGATGCAGGAATAAATCCCCGTACACCAATGTCTACAACAAGACCACCTTTGACAACGTCTTTTACTTCAGCTTCAAAAACTTCTTTTGTTTTAAATTTTTTCTCTAGGTCTTCCCAAGCGCGGTCTGCATCAACAGCACGTTTCGATAAAATCAAAGCATCGTCTTCGACCTTTGTTACTTTAAGCTCTAACTCGTCGCCATCTTTCACGACATCTGATGCTTTTTCAACGTGAAGACTTGATAATTCACTGATTGGGATGATCCCAGGTTGCTTCACATTGACGATATCTACATTGACATGCTTGTCCTCAACTTTAGAAACAATCCCTTTCACTACATCTCCAACTTCTGGTACCTGAACATCGATTTGATTCATTTCCTCTGTCATTTCGATAACCTCCTTGGTCCAAACCTACACAGCTTAAGTAAAACGGCTGAGCGAATATGTGTCTTAAGCATGATGATTGCCAGCCGAATATGTATTATAGAAACATTCAAATCAACATAATTGCTTGAATGATCAATAAAAATAGTATTAGTATAAACTTCTAATAAAAGGCCTTGTTTGTCAAGAGATAAACCTCTAACTTATAAAAGTTTTCTAAAATTTCTTACTGTTTTTCAACGCAGTCCACTGCATCTAAAATTTTACCTGCCACCTCTTGAATGGAAAGGGAAGTGGTGTCAATTTCAATTGCATCATCAGCCTTCTTCAGTGGTGATATCTCACGCTCAGAATCAAGTTTGTCACGCCTTGCAATCTCTTCGATCAGCTGATCGTAATTGACATCATAGCCTTTTTTCTGATTCTCCTCAAAACGGCGTTTTGCTCTTTCCTCTACTGAAGCAAGCAAGAAGATTTTCACTTCGGCATCTGGAAGAACGTGTGTGCCAATGTCTCTTCCGTCCATCACAACTCCGCCTCGTTTGCCAAGCTCTTGCTGGCGGCGAACCAGTTCCTCACGAACAGTTCTATGTTTTGCTACAATCGATACTTGGTTACTGACATCGTCTGTTCGAATGTCCTCAGTAACATCGGTATGGTCTAGATGTACTTTTTGACCTTCGTTAGTTGACACAAGTTCAATGACTGTCTTTTTCAGTAATACATCAAGTGCCTGTTCATCTTCAAGGTTTACACCATGATTGAGTGCCGCAAGTGTAATTGCGCGGTACATCGCACCTGTATCAATATAAATATATGATTTTTTCGCTGCAACAATTTTTGCTACAGTGCTTTTTCCTGCTGCAGCAGGACCGTCAATTGCGATAGATAATTTCTTTTTCATAATACCTCTCCTTGATTGAATCTACCTTATGAATTGTAACACGATCACCGCTCAAAATGGGGAATTTTCTATCAATCCTTTTGCTTAAACGTCTCAATCCAATCTTCAATGCTCATGTTGTTCACACCCTCATATTGCACGACTTTTGACAAAAACAGTTCCCCTTTCGTCAAATGAAGTGTAATCTGAACGGCTAATAGTAGCACAAGCTGAATCAGTACTGCCTTGAATAACCATCTTTCAATTGTCTTCATACAAAAAGCCTCCACGCTAGATTCTTTCAACTCTAGTATGGAAACTTTTTACACCCTTTATTCTTATGCTTTTTTCACACGTGTTAAAAGCTGCTGCTGGAAGCAGTACTTCATGATGTGTTGCTGGTGGTCATTTGTGATCTCAGTAAACTCCATGATTGCTCTTTTTTTGCCGGTCTGTTCATCTTGATATACACGATTCATCTCTGCAACCGCTTTAATTTTTACTGGTTCTTTGAGCGGTAGTTCAAACTCTGTGATCACTTCACCGTAATCTTTTAGTAAGACGTGTTCTGGAACAGCAATCGCTACGCCGCCAGCACTCATATTCACGATCAATGTGTCAAAGGGCTCTTCATCAGTTTGTGTAATGGTGGCTTTCACCATCGTATCCACTCGCAGATATTCTCTGCGCTGAAGCCGAATCATTTCTTCTTTTGGCGGAATCGAAATGACAATCATCGGAATGTCTTTTTTTCTTTTTCCTATAACTTCGCTTGTACATTTGTATGGAATTTGATTTTCATCGAAAAAGAAGACGGTAATTTCTGTTTGCTGATTTAAATAGATGGTGCGTCCTGTTTCTTTATCTCCTGGATAATTAATGCAAATATTATAGTTATTATTTTCCAAAACTTTCGATTTTGCTGCTTTCACTTCTTGGTTCTCATTGACATATTCAATTGTAATTGTATCCCCTATTTGTAACATTCCTCATCACTCTTTTCATCTGTAAAATCGTACCCTCTCCTATATTAAACCATGTATAAAACAAAAGGAAAAGACTTATTAGTCTTTTCCTCGTTTCCTTTTCTACAGGTCTTTGTATATAGGTTCTGCATTTTTTAGCTTATCTATTCTTTCTTCTTTTCCTGTATTTGCATTAATGAACATCCGGTATGTGTCATTTTTAATTGTTCCAAGGAATTCATAGCAGAGAACCTCCTCTGACATATCATTTTGAACAATGACTAAATGAGTATCCTCGATCTTCACGTGCTTATTCAGTGTCTTCTCAGCTTCTTTTTGCGAGATTTTAGGTGCTTTGATATCGCGTTTTTTATGATTCATTAAGTAGTCTTTCGCTGAGAACCCAACAACCTCTCCATCATCTAGTGCGACTTTCATGCGTATACTATCCGGATAGAGTAGTACATTTTTTTGAAGAGGCACATAGGTAAATACACCGATATTATCAAATTGTGCACTTTCATCTAAATGGAACGATTCCGTATCAAATCCATGCTTCTTTAAGAAGCTTAGTGCTTTTTCAGATGCATCATTTAAGCTGATTTTTTGTTTTTTCACTTCTCGATTCTGAAGAAGATAGACGGGGTGTCCACCTTTTTCAGTCAAGTCTACATAAAAATTTGCTTGGCTATCTGGATCTGACATTGATAAGCTATACACATCTCGATTTGTTTTGCTTCCGCTTTTTCGCACTTTAAAATCTTGATTATGATCAGGTGTAAATTGCTGCGCAATGCGGATTGCTTCCTTTTTTGAAATCTTTTTGCCTTTTAAATGACTGTAGCCTTGCGCTTCTGATTGTGATGATACATTCGTAGGACCGAGATCTACATCCGCAAATGCATCTGCATTGCTTTCAACGGTTTTTAATCCGTCAATGATGGTGTTGTCGTTCTTTCGATCGCCATCAGCTAACGCCATTTCAACATCCATCCATTTTAAATTTTTACTCAATACTAAGTGCTGGACTTGTCTAAGCTCGTTTTGGATATCTGCCGCTTGATCATATAATGCGGTAATGGTTTTATGGGTATCTTTGTTTAATGGTTCGTCTGACAAAGTCTTAACTGACGATTGATAGCTAAAGTCTCCGACATTCGCCAAAAATTCTTCCGTTTTGTTAAAAGGCATCAATGTGAGCGGGAGCTGACTGACATTGTTATGTGCTTCTGATGACATTCTCCATACATCTGCAAGTGCTGGAGAGATCGATGTTTGGCTGTTCATTGCAAGTGTCGATCCAAGTTTATCGTGCAACTGATCGACTTGGTACGTTAAATCGTGGAATGCTCTTTGGTAGTTGTTCTCTGCATGAAGTAGCACCGCATCTTTTTCTTGATGTTCTTTATAGCCCCAGTAACCTGTTGAGATGACAGCAATTCCTAAAATAGCAATCAATATTCCTCTGATCATTTATTTACACCTCTTTTTATTCACAGAAAATATGTTTCCCGATCCGTTTAATTTGTGATCTTCCCCAAACCCATGGGCTTGTTGCTGTATTAGGGTTAAAGTAATAAACGGCGCTTTCAGATGGATCCCAGCCATTAATAGCATCAAATACTGCTTTTTTTGCCGTTTCATTTGGCCTCATATAAAATTGTCCATCTGCCACAGCTGTAAACGCAAGCGGCTCAAAAATGACACCGGCAATGGTATTTGGAAAGGTTGGGCTCTTCAAACGGTTTAAGATGACGGCAGCGATGGCCACTTGTCCTTCATAAGGCTCACCTCTTGCTTCACTATATACTACTTGTGAAAGGAGCTGAATGTCATTATTAGAAAAACCACCTGGCATGTTGGCAGCCGTTTGTTTCGGCGTTTGATTTGCTTTTTTATTGCCTGACTGGTTTCCAGACTTGACAGACGATCTTCTTCCTTTGCTCTGACTTTGTTGCTTCTCTTTTGACCTTTGGGCCGTCTTTTTTGAACTTCTTTGCGCGGGTGCCTTTGTTTGCTGATCAAGCGGCTTCCCGCCATAGTGTGTAAACTGGTTCCCTTTTTGCAATTGCTCCTGCACAAACTCTTTATAGTATTTTGTCTTTTGAACTAATTTGCTTTTTGTTTTTTTACCTACAAGTCCATCGACCTTCTTTAAACCAAACTGACTTTGAAAGTTACGAACGGCCCAGTATGTTCCCCAGCCATAGACTCCATCAATTTTTCCATTGTAAAAACCATTGTATTGAAGCCGTGCTTGCAGCTCGACTACATCTTCTCCTGTTGCTCCTCGCTGAATGACTTGATTAGTGAAGGCTTCACTTTTTTCTGGTGTTATCAGTGAAAACACGAGTAGAACGATTGAGAAGATAAGGACGGTTTGTTTCATGAAACGAGCTTTGTCCATATTTGATCCTCCTGTATTTTTGATGTTTGAATATATGTTTCTTCCGATCCCTATTTTTATACATTCATCACAGGAGGGAATTTGATGAAAAGACAAAAAAACGCCCTATTTTCTTATTGGGCGTTTTCCAATTTAAATTTCCACCATTTTCACCGCGTGAGCTTTTTTGGCTTTCCGCAGGCCAAACCACCATAAAAAAATCATGAAAGGCAGCATAATATATCCCCAGTTTTTCATCCCAAGAAGAATGAAATCATATAAGCCGTGAAAAAGCACAGGCAGCGTTAAAGAAAGGATAAGCCATTTGACTTGCTCTTTTTTAGCAGAGAAACGAGCCTTTCCTATATAAAATCCCATCACCACACCGAACAAAGCGTGACTTGATACTGGTAATAAGGCACGTGTAAAAGCATATTCTACTCCATGACCGACTAAGTAGAGAATATTTTCAAGCGTCGCAAAACCAAGTGAAACACTTGTTCCATAAACAATCCCGTCATAGTGCTCATCAAACTGTACATGCGCATAGACGCTGACCATTAATATAAACCATTTTAATGATTCCTCTAAAAAACCCGAAGTCACAAAAGAAATCAAGATCGGATTAGTTGTAATATGTTCCTCCTGAAGGACATATTGAATAAACATGGTTGGAAACACAAGTATGACACCTAGCATAAAAGATCTGATGACCATGTGAACCGGCTCATTGTCGTACTGATCTTTCAAATAAAAATAACTTAAAAGTGCGATGCCGGGAGCTAAACCTGCTGAGATGATTGCGATCATAATCAGACCTCTTTCCCTACATTATCCTTTATTATCGTACCATGATTTACCCATTTTTTATATGAATGAGCCCATTTTTCATAAAATAACTTTCTATATACTCCCAGTTTAAATAAAAAAGAACTGAATCCAATTGTGGAGTTGAAGTGCACCCCAAATATTAGACACAGTCTAACATTTGGAGGTGCTTTTCTTTGGCTAAATTTACAATTGAAGATAAAATCAAAGCGGTAAAACGATACCTCATTGACCGTGAGAGCTTGCTTAGAATTGCAAAACAGATTGGCGTGAACAAAAGTATACTTCAATATTGGGTCAGAAAGTATCAATATCATGGCGAAAAAGCTTTTTCAAAGTCATATACAAATTATCCAGTCCGATAT
>NZ_JBAWSW010000016.1:0-58209 GCF_037104745.1 Bacillus sp. FJAT-53060 | reverse complement strand
GTTATCGAGAACTTCTTCGGTATCTTAAAGTCTGAATTTCTATACCTAAAAGAATTTGAGGACATCGAACACTTCAAGCAAGAACTTGAACAATATATTGATTACTACAATCACACACGTATAAAGATGAAACTAAAAGGCATGAGTCCGATACAATATCGAACTCATGCCTCGAAAGCTGTCTAATAAATACCGTGTCTAACTAAAGGGGGTGCACTTCACCAAAGGGCTTTTTTTTAAAAATATCTTTTTCATTAGCTTGCCGGATGCTTTACCCGCAGCACGTCCCATGATACGTTTTCCGATAGTACCTTTTTGAACGGCATTTACGTCACCTAAAATTTTTGATAATTTATATAGTGCTGATTTTATTTTGTTAATGTTCTTTTTTAGCTCTTTTTGCGTCTGTTTACTATACAAAGACGTCCTCCAAAAGAATACTTTTAATTGCAATACCTTGCAATGATTGATTATAGTTGAATTTGACCAAAGCCTGTTATTATAAGGTTTCTAACGTCAAGAACGAACGTTTGCGTTGAATCCTTAGTAAAGTATATAATGATAAAAATTGCTGAAAGAATTTATAGATGGACATGCCTATAAGACGTTATGTCATGAGAGGAATTGGATGAAAGATGAGTAAAAATTTCTGGCGTGATTTACCGCGGCCATTTTTTATATTAGCACCAATGGAAGAAGTGACAGATGTTGTGTTTCGTCATGTTGTGAGTGAGGCAGCGAGACCGGATGTGTTTTTCACAGAGTTTACGAACAGTGAGAGTTATTGTCATCCTGATGGCATTCAAAGTGTGAAGGGACGTTTAACATTCACAAAGGATGAGCAGCCGATTGTTGCTCATATTTGGGGAGACAAACCTGAGAACTTTAGACAAATGAGTATTGGAATGGCGGAATTAGGATTTCAAGGGCTTGATATTAATATGGGCTGTCCTGTACCAAATGTCACACAAAATGGGAAGGGCAGTGGATTGATTCTTCGCCCTGACGTAGCGGCAGAGCTGATTCAAGCGGCAAAAGCCGGGGGGTTACCTGTCAGTGTGAAAACAAGACTTGGTTTTACAGAGGTCGATGAATGGCGGGGGTGGCTAAGACACATATTGGAGCAAGGCATTGTCAATTTATCGATTCATCTTCGCACTAGAAAGGAAATGAGCCAAGTGGATGCGCATTGGGAGCTCATTCCAGAGATCAAAAAACTTCGTGATGAAGTAGCACCTGATACCCTTTTGACCATTAATGGTGATATTCCTGATCGACAAACGGGCATAAAGCTCGCTGAGCAATATGAAGTGGACGGTGTGATGATTGGACGTGGGATTTTCCACAATCCATTTGCCTTTGAAAAAGAGCCGAAGGAGCATACGAGTGATGAGCTGCTTGGTCTTTTAAGATTACACATTGATCTCCATGATCAATACTCATCATTAGGTTTGCGTCCGTTCAAGGCGCTTCATCGCTTCTTTAAGATTTATGTGAAAGGATTCCGTGGAGCGAGTTTCTTAAGAAATCAATTAATGAACACATCGTCAACAGATGAAGTGCGTGTAATGCTTGATGAATTTGAAGAGAGAAATAAAGAACAATAACGATTGGATCGAAAAGAGGAGGGGAAGCCCTTCTTCTTTTTGTAAACAGAACGATTAAACTAGTTCGCTCAAATGGTAAGATGAGATAGAAATGACAATCGGAGGTTTAGAAACCTTCAAAATAAAGGACAGCGTAATAACTAACGTCAATATCAAAATTTTACTTAATTATTTTCCTTACAAGTTATGTTCATACTGGGCGCACATAAAAGGCATCGAGAATAATCTCTCGATGCACTTTTTGTTTAGAGGGATTTTTGAGGTTGAAGTAACTACTCAATAGATGAATCTACTTAGACTTCATTACAATAGACAAAGGACTTGAAAGGAGGTCTTCATTAACAACCGTTCGGCTGTATAAAAGCTTGGAAGAAAATTTGCCAGTAAATAAATCGTGACAACGTATGCTTGAGATTTATTCTTCGAGATATCCAGGCTTTTACAAGACCTCACCTTTATTTGTACTTTTTAGACAATATATTATTCTACCACTTTAGTATTTACAGAAATAGTTTCAGTTTTTACAGGTAAAGTTTTTGTTCCGATTAAAACTGGTTTTTGAGGATTAGTAATGTCAGTTGTTCTAATATATAATGAAGTCCCAAATTCAGTTCTAAACTGTCCTACACCTGTATTTCTAATGCCCATTTTAACAGTTCCATAATTTCTGACTACCCTTTCAAAGCCCTGTTTATCAGTGGCCCAATTAAGAGCGCCATTTAAAGGTTGCGGAAATGGTTGCCCATTATATAAAAATGTAGCATCTCCAAATAAATCTGCATGAATTTTATTTTTTCCTGAAACAGTTTGCTTTTCAAATCTATACTCAACTAAATATTTCTTCCCAGCAGGTACAGGAATTAATACCGAAGGAACTGAAAATTTTCTTACTTCTGATTTTTTTACAGAGTTAGCAGTTGACATATTATAATCAACACTAAAACTGTGACCACCACTTACCATACCAATATTAAATCCTGCATTTCCATTATAGCCAAATGTCCAACCTGTTGTGTTCGTTGTAGTAGTTTCTTCCGTAAATTCGTGTTCGTAACCACTAGTTGGCAATTGTATTTCATGGTCAAAATTATTTTCTAACGTATTTGAAGACACCGTCAGAGTTTCAGAATTTTCAATCAAAGAACCTTCTACATCGCCACTTATTTCAGTATCAATTATATTATGGTGCGAATATACTGTACTATTTGCCGCCGCCGCACTTTTTAACATTGTTTTTACTTTCTCGTCTAGATCCTGATATGCAGTATTCTTACCCTGTTCAGAGGCTTTAACCTCAGCAGGTACTGCTCCAAATGTCAATCCCACAATCATAAAAGTTGCTAAAGTCGCTAGTGTTAATTTCTTCATGAAATATTACCCCATTTCTATTTTATGTTTTTTATCCCTCTAATGTTAAATATATCATAGATTCAATGATGACACAACTAAAAATCAGAATATTATAAATTCTCCTTTTTTCAAGATAACATGATATAGGGATTCGTAAAGTGTCTATTCCTACAGAGCCACACGAGAGCCCCCTTGATAGATTTTCTAATCATTACATCTTTCCCAATAGTAGAATTGTTTTAATGTCAACGTTTAGAAACCTTCAAAATAAAGGACAGCGTAATAACTAACGTCAATATCAAAATTTTACTTAATTATTTTCCTTACAAGTTATGTTCATACTGGGCGCACATAAAAGGCATCGAGAATAATCTCTCGATGCACTTTTTGTTTAGAGGGATTTTTGGGGTTGAAGTTACTACCTAATAGATGAAGCTACTTAGACTTCTTCACAATAGACAAAGGATTTAAAAGGAGGTCTTCATTAACAACCGTTCGGCTGTATAAAAGCTTGGAAGAAAATTTGCCAGTAAATAAATCGTGACAAGGTATGCTTGAGATTTATTCTTCGAGATATCCAGGCTTTTACAAGACCTCACCTTTATTTGTACTCTTTAGACAATATATTATTCTACCACTTTAGTATCTTCAGAAATAGTTTCAATTTTTACAGGTAAAGTTTTTGTTTCGATTAAAACTGGTTTTTGAGAATTAGTAATGTCAGTTGTTCTAATATATAATGAAGTCCCAAATTCAGTTCTAAACTGTCCTACACCTGTACTTCTAATACCAAATCTATCATTCCCTACTCCAGAATCTCTGATTACCTGTGTAAAGCCCTGTGTATCAGTGGCAAATCTAAGAGCAGAATATAAAAGTTGTGGAGACAGTGGTAGATTATTATGATAATATATAGCATCTCCAAATAAATCTGCATTAATTCTATTTCTTCCTGAAACAGTTTGCTTTTCAAATCTATACTCAACTAAATATTTCTTCCCAGCAGGTACAGGAATTAATACCGAAGGAACTGAAAATGTTCTTGTTTCTTTATTTGTTACAGAGTTAGCAGTTGACATATTATAATCAACACTAAAACTGTGACCACCACTTACCATACCAATATTAAATCCTGCATTTCCATTATAGCCAAATGTCCAACCTGTTGTGTTCGTTGTAGTAGTTTCTTCCGTAAATTCGTGTTCGTATCCACTAGTTGGCAATTGTATTTCATGGTCAAAATTATTTTCTAACGTATTTGTAGACACCGTCAGAGTTTCAGAGTTTTCAATCAAATTACCTTCTATATCACCACCATTTAATTCAGCATGAATTATATTATGGTGCCCATATACTGTACCAGTGGCCGCCGCACTTATTAACATTGTTTTTACTCGCTCATCTAGATCCTGATATACATTATTCTTACCCTGTTCAGAGGCTTTAACCTCAGCAGGTACTGCTCCAAATGTCAATCCCATAATTATAAAAGTTGCTAAAGTCACTAGTGTTAATTTTTTCATAAAATACTACCTCATTTCTATTTTATGTTTTATATCCCTCTAATGGTAAATATATCATATATTCAACGATAACACAACTAAAAATCTGAATATTGTAAATTCCTTTGAGGTTACGGGAAGATTTTATTGTCAAAATAACAAAGATAGACAAATCTTGAAAGGACCAAGCTCCTTACTTTTATAAGAATGAAGAAAAAATGATCAATAATAATCTTGAAACTGAAGATTTTTTGCGGCAACAAGCATTGTTAAAAAAATGAAATTATAGCAGATCCACAAAAGAAGGATTATTAACATTAGTGTCTAACAGTTGCATGGGGTTAGTTTCATTTAATACAAAATGAAAAAAGATTAGCAACTAGGATAAGCAATGGTAGAAGTATTGAAGATCATATGCCTTCTTCATAAGGAGGAACATAATGAACAATTATTTAGATAGTCTTGTAGCAAAAATAAATAATGGTCTATAAGTTTATAGATTTAGGATTTTCACAGGTATAATCTCGTAGAGGGATTTAACAATGAAATGAGCACATTAAAAAAGTAGATAAGGAACTTGATGAGTTTGTGTTTTATAAGGATGATGGAGAATCTGCGGATTTGGTTTCTCTTCCTTGTACTCAAATCCAAGCTCTAAAACTTGTCTCGAAACTCTGAATGGTGATTGCAGGCACAGGTAGACAATCATCAAAGAAGGTTTTATTAAAGATTGAAAATGCTTTGTGTAGTTCAGCTAATATAGAAAAAAGAGTGAAAATTGTCAACGAGTGGAGAAAGATCGTGTCATTATTTCCCGAGAAATGTTTATTAAAAAACAAATGGGAATCTTCCAGTTCCTTTATCTAGAAAACCTTGTATTTTTTGTTTCAAATGTTTCGCAATCAGTTTCTGCATTGCGAGTCACGTCAGTCATTGTGCTTTTATTAATTTTAATCGTAGAGGCTGTTACAGTTGTTTTTAGCCCAAAACGGCAAGAGTTCACTTCACAAAGTACATTCTGTGCCATGGAAATTCACCTCCAATTTAAACTTTGAAAGAGGGAGAATACAAATCTCTCTTTTTTTATTTGTAAAAATAGTTAATTGCTAGGTGGCACGCTTTCTTATTATTACATATGAATAGAGTAGATTCAAAACCTGATGTTGGACAAAGTATGGGGATACATGTACTGATTTTCTGAATAAAACTAGGGTTTTCAATCAAAAATTTTCATAGAGAGATGAGGGGAGAAGATGAAAGCAGTCATTCTCTGCGGAGGAAAGGGAACGAGAATGAGTGAGGTCACACAAGCGCTTCCTAAACCACTTGCTATGATCGGAGATCGACCTATTATATGGCACATTATGAAAATCTATCAGTATTACGGTGTAGATGAGTTCATCTTATTGCTCGGATATAAAGGAGAGAAGATCAAAGAGTATTTTCTCAAATACGACTGGCGTCATCACAGCATGAAACTGGATATGTCGACAGGAGAAATGCAGCTTTTAGGGAACTCGGAAAACTGGAAAATCACCTTTTTAGATACAGGCGAGGATACGATGACAGGCGGGCGCTTAAAACAGGCGCAGGACTACATTGGTGATGAGACCTTTATGATGACCTATGGTGATGGGCTGGCCAATATCAATATGTTTCATTTGCTCAAGCGTCATCAAGACATTGGGGCAGCTGCCACTGTCACAGGGATTGAAAAGATGTCTCAGTACGGGACGCTCAAGGTGTATAACGGGATGGCACAATCCTTCTCTGAGAAGACAGACAGTATCGGGATGATCAATGGAGGATTTTTTGTGTTGTCTCCGAAGGTCTTTGATTATTTAACAGACGATGACCAATGCGTGTTCGAAGCGGATCCTCTTCAAAATCTGGCAAGTGATGGAGAGCTAGCGGTTTATGAGCACCACGGATTTTGGGCAGCAATTGATACGTATAAAAACTTGAAGGAAGTCAACGACATGTGGACAGAAGGAAAACAACCTTGGAAGGTTTGGTGACGGTATGAGCGGATTTTGGAATGGTAAGAACGTATTTGTGACTGGATGTACAGGTCTATTGGGTAGTTATCTCGTCAAGGAATTGATTGATCAAGGTGCAAACGTGACAGGGCTTGTACGTGATCAGGTGCCAAGGTCTAATTTATATCAAGGCAGTCAATTTGAAAAAATGAATGTAGTGCAAGGGGCACTTGAGGACATGCAAACGATTGAACGTGCGTTAGGAGAATACGAAATTGATACCGTCTTCCATTTAGCGGCTCAAGCCATTGTTGGGGTTGCGAATAGACACCCTGTTTCTACATTTGAAGCCAATATTTTAGGTACATGGAATGTGCTGGAGGCGTGCAGAAGGCAGCCGCTCATCAAACGAGTGATTGTGGCATCAAGTGACAAAGCATACGGTGATCAGGAGCAGCTTCCTTATGATGAAGACATGCCGCTTAACGGGAAGCACCCTTATGATGTATCAAAAAGCTGTGCAGATTTAATTTCTCACACGTATTACAACACATATGGTCTCCCGGTTTGTATAACGCGATGCGGCAATTTATACGGAGGTGGAGATTTAAATTTCAACCGAATCATTCCTCAAACCATCCAGCTTGTGTTAGAGGGAGAGGCACCGGAGATTAGAAGTGACGGGACATTTATTCGTGATTATTTCTACATTGAAGATGCGGTAAAGGCTTATTTGCTGCTAGCAGAGAAGATGGAGGAAAAAGGTCTTGCTGGAGAAGCTTTTAATTTTAGTAACGAAATTCAACTGACGGTCCTTGAGCTCGTTGATAAGATTTTAAAAGCAATGGGAAGTGATCTGAAGCCTCGTATTCTTCACCAAGGAACGCATGAGATTAAGCATCAATATTTGTCGGCAGAAAAAGCGAGAAAGCTGCTTGATTGGAAGCCGGACTACTCCATTGATGAAGGTTTAGAGAAAACGATTGAATGGTATCGCGAATTCTTTCAAAAATAGAGGTGTGAATAGATGAACAGCATATATTGTACGGTTCTATCAAGTGGAAGACTTTATCAAGCTATTGCGTTTTTCTTATCGTTGAAGCAAGTAGAAGATGATGCTGTCATCAAGACATTATGTATGGATGATGCTGCATTTGATTTACTTCATCAAATGAATTTCCCACATGTCGATCTTGTTCATGTTCGGGAGTTAGAAACGCAGGAGCTGTTAGAGAAAAAAGAGGAACGGGATGATTCAGAATATTGCTGGACATTAAAGCCTATTTGGATTGAGTGGTTATTTGAACAGGAAAAGTCAGGGCGTGTGACGTACCTTGATGCTGATTTGTTCTTTTATGAGAATCCGCAAGTCATTTTTCAAAACCAGCCGGATGCCTCTGTTCTACTATCGAGAGGGGATATTGTCATTCCAAGCTTTTATCCAGAGGAAGTAAAGATGCTGCAAAAACTTTTGGGCCGCTATAACTCAGGCTTCCTACACTTTAAGGGGGATGAAGCCGGCCGCAAGTGTCTCAGCTGGTGGAAAGAAGAGTGTTTAAAAGAGTGTAAAAATGCTCCAGGAGAAGGCAAGTTTGGTGACCAAGGGTATCTGGATCATATGCCGGTGCTGTTTGAAAAGGTAGAAGATATTAAAACAAAGGGTGTCAATATTGGCCATTGGAACTATGGACAGCATTCCTATCAGGAAGAGGATGGACGTATTCTACTTGAAGATGGGCATCCGCTCATTTGCTATCATTTCAGCGGCTTTCGGATCGTGAGTAAGGATGATATGCAGCAAATCCATGAAAAAGGAAGAAATGACTTGCCATTTTTCCAAGAAGCCTATCGAGAAGTGCTTCATCATGTGATTGAATCTGTGGAGCAAGTCAATCCGAGGTTTAACGGCTATGCCAAACTGGAGGGGGATGACGCATGAACGAAAGGCCAAAGGTAAGCGTCATTATTCCGAGCTATAATGCCAAAGAGCGTTTAGAAGGGAGCCTATTTTCCTTAACGCTTCAAGAAACAAATCTTCCATTTGAGGTCATTGTGGCCGATAATGGGTCAACTGATGGCACGATGGAAATGCTCGAAAACATGGAGGTGAATTTTCCATTTAAAAAGGTGCGTATTCCTGTTAATCAAGGGATTGCAAAGGGAAGAAACCAGGCAATTCGTGAGGCAGAGGGTGACCTGCTGATCTTCCATGACAGCGATATGCTGGCAGAACCGCAATTTATTCAAAAGCATGCAGAGGCGCATGCTGATCAAGAGGATCTCGTCATTTGTGGTGTTTGTTGGAAGCGAATTTATGGTTATTTTTACACATCGTTTGATAAAGATCATATGAAGCAATTGAAAAAGCAAGGTCTATATAAGAGAGAAATGAAGAACAAAACGCCTCTTTTATCAATGGAAGAAATCGAAAACGGCGCATTTTTAGAGAAAAGCTTCGATCTGCAATCCGAGTTTATTGATATCCTCAAAGATATCTTGGATGCGTACCACTATGATTTAGGTTCTTATGAGTTGCCGTGGAGATTTTTCATTACAAATAACTCCTCTGTTAAGCGAAAGCATGTTATCGCGCTTGGGATGTTTGATGAAAATATCGTTCGGTACGGTTTTGAGGACTATGATCTAGGGATTCGTTTACATCAGCTCGGCCTCTCATTTGAGCTGCGAGAGGATATTATGAGTGTGCATCAGGAGCATCCAAGTAATTTAACGTCATTTGAGGACATCAAATATAACATTTTGTATATGTGTGAGAAGTACAACAATATTGATTCCATTGATGTCCATTTAGCATTCTCTGGACCTTTTTCTCACACCGTAACAAATGACATTGTTGCAGAAATTCGTCAGTTGCGAGAGAACCCGGCATTTGACGATCTGCTATCCTATTTTTTAGAGCTGATTCATTTGATCACAGAGCGGAATGTCGGCATCAAGCGTGATAAAAGAGATGCGCTGACAGCGAAGCACTTTCCTTTGAAAAAGTTGTCAGAGGTAGCGCAGCTTGCAAGAGAGGAATATAACTGCGCTGTTTTTGTAGAAGCGATTCAAGGGCTGACGAAAGAGCTATTACGTGTTGATTTGTTTCAAGTGGATGTGTTGTAGATGGCATTCTATCATTTTACAACCATTGTGTCGAATACCCATGTATTTAAGCTACTGGCGTTGATTCATTCGCTTGAACAAACCGCCCATTCATTCAAGCTGTCTGTCTTATGTGCTGACCCTTTGGCTTACAAAGTGTTAAGTCAGTTTCCTCGTCCGCATGTCCAATATGAACAGCTTGAGAATATTGAAGATGATTCGCTGCGAAAGGCAAAAGATCATCGTACGTTTCATGAGTATTGCTGGACGTTGAAGCCTGCATTTCTACTTAAAATCCTTGAGTCCTCAGATGCGGTTTATCTCGCTCATCTGGATACCGATTTGTATTTTTATCATGATCCAGAGGCGATTTTTGCAGAGAATCCACACGCTCATTTGTTTTTGACGGATCATATGAATTCTGAACGATTCTATCACTTTTATGAATTGTCCGGACGCTATAATACGGGTTTTGTAGGCTGTCGTAACACTGACGTTGCCAAACAGGCTGTGACGCAATGGAAAGAAAACTGCATTGCTCACTGTACAGTAGAAATGGATACGAAAAAAAAGAGATACGGTGACCAGCGGTATGTTGAAAGATGGATAGATGATTTTGAAGGTGTCCATGTTGTGACATCTAAAGGAGCCAATGCAGCGATTTGGAATATTGAAAACTACAAGCTTTCAATTGTGGAAGGGAACATTTACCTCGACGAACATCTGCTGCTCTTCTATCATTTTTCTGCCTTTACGATTATTGATAAGAGGACCTTTAATCTTAATTGGTATTACTACATGACAGAACAAAAGCTGGTCGATCATCTGTATATTCCGTATGCCAACTTGGTTCATCAAAAAATTAAACAGGTGCAAGAGATATTTCCAGAATTTCAGCAAGGATTTATTGCGAAGAAGCATGTTCCCGACACGCATTTTTATGAGTTATAAAAAAACCGCTCATTTAGGGACTGACCCCCATTTTTGAGAGGGGGATCAAAACACCTTTATGAAATAACCATTTGTCGAAACTCTGTCGGTGACTGATTCGGATACAATAATGAATATACGCCCTGACTGTCTTTTCTACAATGGCTGTTGTAGTGTTTGTCAGGTAGATTCGATGGGGGCATTATCAGCAGGCATTCCTATACAGGGCACGCTCATGATAATGCCTTTTTTTGATAACATATGAAATGTAGACCGATGTTTGATCACGATGAAGTATACAGCTTGAAGCAGTGACTGTAGCTGATTCAATGAATTTCAAGTGGCTTTGTTGAATACTGTCAGTTTGCATAATACGTTGTACCGTTTTATGATTCATTTTTATTTCTTTTTGCAGTAGAGCCGTTCTTTTACGATAACCATACGTATATTGGTGTGACTCACAAAGAGATGAAATGAGGTCGATTAACACTTGTTGTTTTGTCGGATGACCTTGTTTTTTCCAACGATAAAATGTTGATTTAGCGACTTCAAACATCTTACAGAATGCACTTATACTAACTTTGATGAAACCGATGTTTCACCATAAGATGCGCTATCATCTTTGTGTTTTATTCTTAATTTCTAGCTTGTCCATGATTTCTTTTGTCAAAGTCCCCGCTAATTTCATTCGAATGGCTATGGGGTAACTAACTCTTTTTTCATACAAAAACACCTCCAATTTGTTTTCAGGTATGCTATACCCGATATTCAAATTAAAGGTGTTTTTATTTGTCTCACTTTATGGGGTCAGTCCCCTTACTGAGCGGCTTTTTATTTTATGATTCATTCCATTTGGAAATGGTTTGATCACTAGGAAGTAAGACGGCTAGAATCCCTAAAATCGGTAAAAAGGCTGCACCGATCATTGTAGGGATTAAACCAAAGGAGTCAATCAATGAGCCGAGGGCAACGGATCCGATCGCTCCCATTCCAAACGCAAGTCCGACAGTTAAACCAGACATTGTGCCAATTTTCCCAGGAAATAGTTCTTGAGCATATACCACTGTGACAGAGAAGCTTGACATCAAAATCAGGCCAATGAGTCCAAGTAAAACGTATGCAAGAACAGGTCCGGCAAATGGTAATAGAAGTGCAAGTGGAAAGGGTGCCAATAATGAAGACAAAATGACATTTTTCTTGCCAAATTGATCTGCAAGCGGTCCGCCTAAAAATGTTCCAACTGCACCTAAAATGAGAAATAAGAAGATATAAGTTTGTGATTCTTTAATCGTCACACCGTATTGTTCAATGGCATAGAATGCGTAGAAATTCGAAATGGCATTTGCATACCAAGAACGGGCAAAAATAAGGAAGACGATTATGACAAGTGCTGTGAGTGCTGATTTGCGGTGAATGGAAGATCTTGGCGCTGCCGCATGAGCTTTTTTCGCTTGTGCTCTAATCGTTTGTAGCTTCCCGGCGTACCATCTTGAAATATAGAGAAGAAAACCGACAGCAATCATTCCGACAATCGTAAACCAAGCGACTCCTTGTTGACCAAGCGGGACGAGCATTAATGCAGCGATAAGTGGTGCAAATGCTTGACCTGTATTCCCGCCAACTTGATAGATGGACTGGGCAAGTCCTCGTCTTGGACCAGCTGCCATGTTGGCAACACGTGAACCCTCTGGATGGAAGATCGCAGAGCCGAGTCCAATAAAGACGACGCAAAGCAAAATGGTGGCAAAGGATGGAGCGAAAGCAAGCCCGAATATACCGATAGCACTTGAAAATAAAGCAATAGGAAGTGCATAGGGCATCGGTCGTTTATCTGTGTACCATCCAATGACAGGCTGCATCACGGAGGAGACCATATTTAATGTAAAGGCAATGAGCCCTAATTGTGTAAAGGTCAGCCCCATTGAGCGTTCTAAAATAGGGAACATGGCAGGAATAACGGCTTGCAATGTGTCGTTAAGCATATGGCAAATACCAATAATCAATAAAATGGGATAAACCGTCGAGCCAGTTACAGCATTTTGGGGTTTATCTTTTGCACGAGCAGCGAAAGCCAATGAGACTTCCTCCTTTCATTCTACTGTTTAGCAATCACGATGATGACCTTTTTCTGTTTCCAAGATGATTTCCTTGATCTGTATTTAACGAAAAGACACCTCAATTTTTGATTAGATCCTTTATATTTTACAGTTATTACGTATGGTTTGTATAGTTTCTCCTATGAAAATAGATCAAGGCATCATGTTATGGTTGTATAAATGATCATAGGCTTCTGAAAGATATCTTCATTTTTTCAAATGATTTAAAGGATTTCTTAAGAGATCATCGAATGTGGAAATTTAGGAAAAACTTACAAGCGTTTTCATTAGGGGGGATTGTTATCGTTTATAAAAAAGTGAATTTGACTGGACTTGTTCTTGGACCAACACTCTTCTTGTTGATTCTTTTCTTCATATCAGATGATGAATTGACCTATGCAGCGAGAGTGGTATTGGGCATTACGGCTTGGACTGCGACGTGGTGGGTGACAGAAGCATTACCAATACCAGCAACCTCTCTATTGCCAATCATCCTTCTACCAACACTTGGCGGGCTCTCTATGGAGCAAACATCAAGGTCTTATGGAGACCCGATTGTCTTTATGTACATGGGCGGATTTATGATCGCCATAGCAATTGAAAAGTGGAATTTACATAGAAGAATGGCATTACATATTTTAAAGATCATTGGCGCAAGAAGTGATCGCATTGTATTAGGTGTCATGATCGCTACTGCCTTTTTATCTATGTGGATTTCTAACGCAGCGACTGCACTGATGATGCTGCCGGTGGCACTGGCTATTATTAAAGAGGTCAAGACGAACGACATCTTATCTGGTGTATCTCTTGATCGATTCAGCAAAAGCATCTTATTGTCGGTTGCTTATTCGGCATCAATAGGTGGTTTGGCGACACTCGTTGGGTCTGTGCCAAATGCTGTATTTGCTGCGATGTCAAAAAAGCTGCTAGATCGAGATATTATGTTCTTTGAATGGTTTTTGTTCGGTTTTCCCATCGCTATTGTTCTTCTCATTCTCTTATTTTTGTATTTGACCAAGATACAGTTTAAGTTAGAGCACACAGGTGAGATAAGTGTGGCGTTCATACGGAAGGGATTAGAGGATTTAGGCAAAATGAAACAAGAGGAAAAATGGGTTTTTGCTGTTTTTTTGATGACGGCGTTTTTGTGGATATTTAAAATCTTTTTGTTTGGAGGTTTCACCGTATCTGATACGTCTATCGCTATTTTTGGTGCGGTGCTGCTATTCCTCATACCAGCTACAAATGGGGAGAGAATACTAGAATGGCAGGATATGAAAGAAATGCCATGGGGGCTTTTGCTTTTATTTGGCGCTGGACTATCACTTGCTACGGGCTTTGCAGAGACCAATCTAACAGGATGGATCGGGGAAAATTTACAGCATTTAAATGGGCTTTCGTATCTCATGCTATTGATTCTTTTAACGGGCGCTATTTTATTTATGACAGAAATTATGTCAAATACAGCTGTTGCCAATATGATTATTCCGATTACGGTAGGGCTTGGCCTTGCGATTGGCATCGAGCCTTATGGTTTAATGGCTGCGGCTGCTTTGGCTTCCTCATGTGCCTTTATGCTGCCGATCTCCACACCGCCAAACGCGGCTGTTTTTAGTGCGGACGTGTTGAAAATATCAGATATGGTAAGGTCGGTTTTGGGTTAAATATCATCAGTGTTGTGGCGATTGTCCTTGCGGTTTATTTCTGGCTGCCGATCGTGCTTAGATGAGGGCTTTGATCGAATTGAGACTGTCGGTGTTGGTGTTTCTTTTGGCTTCGGTGTAGGGGATGATTTTTTGATGTTGGTTTCTTTTGGCGTATAATAGGTTGCCCCAATATTGAGTCTGCCTTGAAGCTGATCAATGGAAAGCTCACCAAACTCTAAGTGGTAGTCAATTTTGTCTACGTGCAGTGATTCAATATGAATGTGCGTATCCTCCGACACAGGTTCAGCAGGTGCAGACATTTTTTGTTCAAGAGCGGTTAGTCTTTTTTCCAGCGCGACCACAGACGGGGGTGGACTGGATTCAGTTTTTTTAAAGAGTGATTGAATGAAATGTTTCAAGTAGACCACAACCTTTTCTTTCGCCTTGCTCTAGTCTATGGAAAAGCTGCCCGGTATATACTTATAGAGATGACAAGAAAGGGGAGAAGCGCATGCTACCTACACGGATTCAGATTGCCCATATGAAGACGAACACTATTAGTACAGGGTCCTCGATGACATTCGGTTCGACGAACGTACGAAATCACTGCTCTAGGATAAAAAGAAACAATGGTTTTGGTGAGCAAAATGCTGATGGTGTGATCACAATCCTGCCGATTGAAATGATTGATGATCGTGATCAAATAGATTCAGTCAGTATCAATATTCGTCATTTATGATAATTGTCGTCGCTTTTCCTTCATCTTTTTGCAGTCGGATGTATAGCACGCCGTCTTTAAAAACCGCATTCATTTGACCAAGAATTATATCTGGGAGCCGAATTTTTTTTTCAAACGGACCGTATTTTCCTTGCTTTTGACGAAAGTCCTGCTCATTAAAAAAGGAAAAGCGCTGTCCTTTCACAACTAAATATTCACCATATGATAGTACCTGAACATCTTCCTTTCGGTAGCCAGGCAAATAAATTAAGTACTGGAATTCTGAAGGGGTTTCCACAATGTCGATTGGTGGAAACGACGTATCTGATCCTCTCTGATCTTGCTGTGAAAATGTAAAAGGAGACGGACCATTTGCCATAAAGGGGGATCTTTGCTCATCATCGAATATCATTTTCCAAAAATCATCACCATGCATTTGCTGGGCAATATCCATCCACTGCTTCATTTTTTCGAAGTCCATGTGAAGACCTCCTGTTAACATACTTGATGGGTGCTCGCATATACCTGTAAAAAGGAGGTTTATCTGTGGTTCAACCAACTCCGTATATCAATATTAATATTTTCATGTTAAAAATTAATTCCTTTGAAAATGCGTCGGCGGTGAATGTCGGACAAAATTTGTTAGCAGAGTGGCAAAACTCGGATAAAAAAAATCAGGGGTACGGACAGAATTTTGGAGATGCCAGCGGTTTTGTCGGGACAAAAAGCCATGTAGATGATCGAGATCAAGTGGACTCACCTGCCTCTTTTTCGCCAGCAGCTAAACCTATTCAAAGGAAGTGACGTGTGATGTTATTCTCACCCTCAGTTGTCAATGTCGGTGCTTTTAAGGTCAATTCAATGGATCGGGGGGCATCACTGACGCTAGGTCCTTATCAGCAAGTCGATTATTTTCTTGCTATGAAATTGAACCAAGGTTTTGGTGAGGACAATGGAGATTGTTCACCGCTTGTCATTCCGATTTCAAGCGTATTCGATCCAGATATGGTGGATTCGAATTCAGTTAAAAACAGTGTGATTTAAACAAAAAAGAGACCGGGAATCCCCGTGTCTCTTTTCTAATGTGTTTGATTCAGATGGCTATTTCGTCTTGCATAGGTGAAATAGACAACGATACCAATGGCTACCCAAATAAGAAAGGCTTGCCATGTCACCCAAGAAAGCGTGGTCGCCAATTTGATACAAATGATGGCACTAATGATCGGAAGAACAGGCACGAATGGTACTTTAAAGGCTGCTTTGACATTCGGATGTTTTTTCCGTAAAACAATAACGGCAATCGAGATGACAGTAAATGCTGCAAGTGTACCAATGCTGACTAAATTAGCCAGCGTCGATAAATTCACAAATCCAACGATACATGCTGCAACAGCACCTGTCAGCCAAGTGTTCGCAACGGGTGTCTTGGATGTCGGATGAACCTTTGAGAAAATCTTTGGCATAAGACCATCTCGGCTCATCGCAAAGGTTAAGCGAACCTGTGCATACACCAATGCGATTAAAACCGTTGTAATCCCAATAATGGCACCTGCTGATATAATTCCAGCCACACTATTGAGGCCGACAACTTGAAGAGCAAAAGCAACAGGATCACTGACATTCAGCTTTGTATAGTGAACCATGCCTGTTAAAACAAATGAAACGCCGATGTATAAAATGGTACAAACACCAAGCGCACCGATGATTCCGATCGGCATCGCTTTTTGCGGATTTTTGACTTCTTCTGATGCA
This sequence comes from Bacillus sp. FJAT-53060, assembly GCF_037104745.1. NCBI lineage: Bacteria > Bacillati > Bacillota > Bacilli > Caryophanales > Bacillaceae > Bacillus > Bacillus sp. FJAT-53060. The sequence continues at coordinate 41,524 of NZ_JBAWSW010000016.1, read as the reverse complement.
TTTGCGATCGCATCAAATCCAAGGTAAGCAAAAAAGACAGTCGCTGCTCCTGCAATTACGCCCTCAAAGCCCATCGGCATAAATGGCGTCCAGTTTTCAGGTTTGACATAAGAGAAGCCTGCAATGATAAAGAGAAGGACAATGGCAATCTTGATGAGCACAATGATGTTATTCAGCTTGGTGCTCTCTTTCACACCTCTTGAGACAATAAAAGTAATGAGTAAGATAATGAGTGCGCCTGGAAGATTAAAGACGGCATCATCAACGGCTCCAGGTGCAGCCGATAAAGCCTTCGGTATGTGCAGGCCGAATCCACTGAGCAGGGATTGAAAATAGGATGACCATCCACTTGCCACAGCAGAGAGCGCCACTACATACTCAAGCATCAAATCCCATCCCATTAAGAAGGCAAGGAATTCACCAAGGGTTGCGTAAGAATACGTATAGACGCTTCCTGACACAGGAATGGACGAGGAGAATTCCGCGTAGCAAAAAGCAGCAAGGGCGCATGCGATCGCAGCCAAAATGAAAGATATAATAATCGCAGGTCCAGCATCCTTAGCTGCCGCAACCCCCGTAATCACAAAGATACCAGTCCCAACGACACAGCCAATACCAAGCAAGATTAAATCAAACGTATTCAAAGAACGACTGAGCCGCTTCGTTTGACTTTCAAGCATGAGCTGGTTTAGAGACTTTTTTCGAAATAAAGAACTCATGTTGACCTCCTAATAGATAAATCTTTTCGTAAGACGAATGTTAGTATATGCGTAAATGACAATTTAGTCAATTGGTTGAAAAACGCTTTAAATCACTAAAGTATTAAATGTTACAAGATCATTTGTAAGTATACAGAGACATCCGCCGGCATATGGCAGACGGATGTGATGACAGTCTTTTTTATGTCTGTTCAGCAAATATTTTTTCGTTGTACAGCACACTTGGATGGGTTGGGTAATGTGCGGAGGAAGCAAGGTGATGTTTTTTGGCTTGATCCAAATCACCAAGCTGATAATAACAATAGCAAAGCTGAAGGTGAGGATACCACGTTTTATATTGTGTGAGCGTAAAGGCCGTTTCGTTTTCAGGAGCCTTCAGTGCCTGCTCATACCAAAAGATTGCGGCTTGATGTTTGTTTTGCGTTTTTAAATGATCACCAACTCGGCAGCAAAACTCTGGGCGCGGCTGATCATATAAGAAGGAGCGCAATAATGAGGATAAGGCCGCTTCCTCGAAACCGACCGCATAATAGCAGTCAGCTAAATATTGACATGTGCGAATTTCATCCTCAATCCAGCACTGTTTTGTTGCTAAAAATTTATGATAAAAACGAATCGCCCTGACATGCTGTCCGTTGTCCCTTAATTCATTGGCAAAGTAAAAGAGATCACGAGGCGTCATACTCTCTCCCTTTTCAAGCATGTCTTCATAAATTCTCAGGTTGCGCCCAGGTTCGCCAGTGGTTGTTTTCTTACGTTTTTGATGTGTGACGGCTATATCGGCCGGAAAGATGTTGCCATAGACCTGGAGAAATTCATGAACGGCCCCGTACCACTGAAAGTTCAAGGCACGCTTCACGAGCCGATTTCTTCTATATTTAAAATTCACCTGTCCGTCCTCATCAAATCCAACATGATAAAACATAGAGACAGCATCCACTGCTGGATCAAGTGTTTTCTTGAGCTCAAGAAGTTTTTGGCGGTCTTCTTCAAATAGAACATCGTCTGCATCAAGCCATAAGATATACTCTTTTGTTGCATGTGAAAAAGCGAAATTGCGTGCTTTTGCAAAGTGCTGAACCCATTCAAAATCCATCACATTTGCTGAAAACGAGTGAGCAATTTCCTTCGTTCGGTCTGTTGATCCTGTATCAATGATGATCATCTCATCTACTATGTCTTGAACAGAAGAAAGGCAGTCCGCTAAAACCTCCTCTTCATTTTTCACAATCATACATAAGCTAATGGTTATCATCTTTAGATCACCTCTTCATAGTGTATCGAGCATCAAAAGGAAACATTCTTTTCAGGAGAGGTTTTTTTAAAACTAGTTTTCTGCTACTGGCTGATTTAAAATAAAGAAAGAATCTATATAAGGGCTGATAAAAATGAGTTTATTGAATGTTGAAGGATTATATAAAACCTATGGCGAAAAAACGCTGTTTGATCATATCTCTTTTCATATAGAACCAAAGGAACGCATCGGCTTAATTGGACCAAATGGAACAGGAAAATCGACACTCCTGAAGGTGATCGCAGGACTTGAATCGTTTGAGGAAGGTGACATCACGAAAGCAGGAACACTTGATATCGAATTTCTCGAGCAAGATCCTGAAATGAGCGGAGACGAAACCATTCTTGAGTATGTTTTTTCTGGAACCGCACCGATTATTCAAGCGATGAAGGCATATGAGCAGGCACTCGCTAATTTAGAGCATGATCCGCAAAATGAAGTTAAACAAGAGGCACTCATCCGTATGCAAAATCGAATGGATCAGGAGGATGCATGGAATGCAAACCTTTCGGCAAAAACGATTTTGACAAAGCTTGGAGTCAAAAATGTCAATCGCCGGGTTTATGCACTGTCGGGCGGTCAGAAAAGGCGTGTTGCGATTGCTAAAAATTTAATACAGCCTGCGGGTTTGCTGATTTTAGATGAGCCGACCAACCATCTAGATCATGCAACCATTGAATGGCTTGAAGGATACTTGAGTCAATATAGCGGTGCTGTCATCCTGGTGACGCATGATCGTTATTTCTTAAATCGTGTAGCCAATCGAATTTATGAGTTAAGTCAAGGTCAGCTATATACGTATAAAGGAAATTATGAAGTCTTTTTAGAAAAAAGAGCGGAAAGAGAAGCAGAGGCTCAGGTGAAAGAAACAAAACGCCAAAACCTGCTCAGACGTGAGCTTGCTTGGCTGAGAAGAGGGGCGAAAGCAAGAACGACGAAGCAAAAAGCACGCATCGGCAGAGTAGAAGAGCTGAAGGATCAAAAAGGGCTTGATGCAAAGGGTGAGCTTGATTTTGCTATCGGCTCACACCGTCTTGGAAAACAAGTGATTGAGGCAGAAGAGATCACCATTTCATTTGCTGGCCAGACCCTTGTGGAGCGGTTTACAGATTTAGTCTTGCCGGGCGACCGTATTGGATTTATTGGACCGAACGGGGTGGGGAAAACTAGTTTGCTTCATTGTCTAGCGGGCAAACTAAAACCGACCACCGGACAATTGATCATTGGACAAACGGTTCATATCGGCTATTATACGCAGGATCATAAAGATATGAATGAAGAGCTGAACATCATTGATTACATCAAAGAAACAGCTGAAATTGTGAAGACAGTTGATGGCGCCATTGTGACAGCAGAGCAAATGCTAGAGCGGTTTTTATTCCCAAGATCCATGCAGCGCACTTTTATTCGCAAGCTGTCAGGGGGAGAGCGCCGTAGGTTGTATTTACTGAAAGTCTTGATGGAAGAGCCGAATGTTCTCTTTTTAGATGAGCCGACGAACGATCTTGATACAGAGACGCTCAGTATTTTAGAGGATTATTTAGAGCAGTTCCCTGGCGTTGTCATTACGGTGTCGCATGATCGCTATTTCCTAGACCGTGTCGTCAATCGCTTATTAGTCTTTGAAGGAAACGGTCGCATCTTACATTTCCAAGGAGCTTACAGCGATTACATGGAGCAAGAAAAAGAGCTGAAGCTTACAGAATCAGAAAAGCCTACTGACAAACAAATAGAAGCTGCACCTAAAAAGAGAAAAAAACTTTCCTATAAAGACCAGCTTGAATGGGATGGGATTGAGGACCGCATTCAGGCTTTAGAGGAAAAACACGAGCTGCTTGAAGCGAGCATCGCAGAGGCTGGCAGTGATTTTGGGAAAATTCAAGAGCTGATGGACGAACAAAAAGCTGTGGCTGAAGAATTAGAACAAGAGATGGATCGCTGGACAGAACTGTCACTAATGATTGAGGAATTAGAAAGCAATTAAGTATGTTGACAAACTCTCTCATTCTAGTCAATCACGTAGAAAATGAACGAAGGGCTAACATTAGCACTTAGACAATATTTCAACTGTAGAGCGCTCTACAGTTATTTTTGATAGGAGCATTTGGCATAGCATCATGCTGATGAATGAATTCTGGATTTCTAAACTAACTTGAAAACCTTTGATCCAGCTTTGCTCATACAGTTCGACCGCAATTAACCTCGCTACATCTTCTACAAAACGTGGATTTTCATATGCCTCAGTCACTTTCTTTTTTAAGCACGGAATAATGCTTCATCTTCTTACAGTGCTGTACGATTTATTGGTGGGCGAGTGCTCCTTGGATCGCAGGAGCACTCGCTGAAAGCTACTCAACAAGCACACCTTATGATGTAGGGGCTGCTGTTCTTCTGTTAGGGATGTTGATCCTGCTTCCTGCTCCTTGGTCGTAAGCATTTGGTGAATATTCAAGCAGGTTATTAAATAGAAAAAAGCCCTATATCTGCTCAGAAGATATAAGGCTTTTTTGGTGTTATAGCACTTTTGTGGTCCAAGATTCACAATTCCATGTTTCTGTTGCGACATCTTGATAAAATTCAGGTTCGTGGGAAATCAATAAGAGGCTTCCTTTATATTCTTTTAAAGCGCGTTTTAGTTCTTCTTTCGCATCGATATCCAAGTGGTTTGTCGGCTCATCGAGAACAAGCAAATTGGTTTCTTCGTTGATCAGTTTGCAAAGGCGGACCTTTGCTTTCTCCCCTCCACTTAAAACAGACACACGGCTTTCAATATGTTTTGTGGTTAAGCCGCATTTGGCAAGGGCGGCCCTAACTTCATATTGCGTGTAGGAAGGGAAGGTGCTCCACACCTCTTCAATACAGGTGTTGCTATTTTGCTCTTTTATTTCTTGCTCAAAATACCCAATATGCAAGAATTCTCCGCGTTCTACCTCACCAGAAATCGGTATAATTTCTCCTAAAAGACTTCGGAGTAACGTCGTTTTCCCGATTCCATTTGCGCCGTATAACGCAATTTTTTGTCCGCGTTCCATTTTAAGATTCAAAGGGCGAGAGAGCGGCTCATCATAACCGATCACTAAATTCTTCGTCTCAAAAATCAATTTCCCGGAGGAACGTGCAGGCTTGAAGTGAAATTCTGGTTTTGGCTTTTCTGCAGCCAATTCAATCATGTCCATCTTATCCAGTTTCTTTTGACGAGACATGGCCATATTTCTTGTACTGACACGTGCTTTGTTTCTTGCTACAAAATCCTTTAGTTCAGCGACTTCTTGCTGCTGCCTTTTATAGGCTGCTTCAAGCTGCTGCTTTTTGACTTCGTAGATTTGTTTGAATTGATCGTAATTACCAACATAGCGTGTCAATTCTTGATTTTCAACATGATAAATCAAGTTAATGACACTGTTCAAAAACGGAATGTCATGTGAAATAAGGATAAACGCATTTTCATACTCCTGTAAATAGCGCTTTAGCCACTCAATATGCTGCTCATCCAAATAGTTGGTCGGCTCATCGAGAAGGAGAATTTCTGGCTTCTCTAACAGCAATTTCGCAAGCAGCACTTTCGTACGCTGCCCACCGCTGAGCTCTGTCACATCTCGGTCTAGCCCAACATCAGTTAATCCAAGACCTCTTGCAATTTCTTCTACCTTTGAATCGATGATATAGAAATCATTGTTTGTCAGTGCATCCTGAATGACGCCAACTTCCTCTAACAGCTTTTCTAGTTCATCAGGATCGGCTTCACCCATTTTGCCATATATGTCATTCATCATTGCTTCCATGGCAAATAAATAATGGAATGCATCTTGAAGGACTTCACGGATGGTTCTCCCTTTTTCTAGCACCGTATGCTGATCAAGATAGCCGACACGGACATTCTTTGCCCATTCGACTTTTCCTGCATCTGGCTCTAACTTGCCAGTAATCATATTCATAAACGTTGACTTTCCTTCACCGTTTGCACCAATTAAGCCGACATGCTCGCCTTTTAATAAACGGAAGGAGACTTCGTGAAAAATGGCTCTATCGCCAAAGCCATGGCTTAAATCTTTAACAGATAATATCATTTTTTACACCTCAAATAGATTCAAAACGGCTAGTGCCTCTCATGATTATATCGAACTGTCCGGCTCGATAAAAGCATCAAAAGAAAAATTGCGTTTCAAAGCTGATTTTGAGATACTTAAGGATAGATTGAAAGAGGATAAAGGAGATCGACATGACGGAAACTTGGGCATTTTTTCAAGAAGCAAAGCCATTTATGCGAGAGAACTTTGAAGCTGCTGGCTTTGAGAAACCAACAGATATACAAGAAAAAACAGCAGAGTGGATTACCGAGAAGCGTGATGTGATTGCAGAATCGCCAACTGGGACGGGGAAGACACTTGCGTATGTTCTGCCGCTTTTAAATAAAATCGATGTGAGTATCAAACATCCGCAAGTCTTAATCTTAGCACCTTCAAGAGAGCTTGTGATGCAAATTTTTGATGTCATCCAGCAATTCAAACAAGGATCAGACATTAAAGCCATCTCTTTAATAGGCGGAGCAAACATCAAGAAGCAGCAGGAAAAGCTAAAGAAACACCCGAACATCGTTGTGGCGACACCGGGACGCGTACAAGAATTAATCAAAATCAAGAAGCTAAAAATGCATGATGTCAAAACGATCGTGTTAGACGAAGCAGATCAGCTTCTTGTCCCAGAGCATATGAAAACGATCCAAGCGATCATTAAATCCACATTAAAAGAAAGACAAATCCTTTGTTTTTCTGCGACTTTGAAAGAGGAAACCGTTCAACTCATCAAAGACATGGCATCTGAGCCAGAGGTATTGAAAATTAGCAGAAGCCAGGAAGAAGCGCAGAAGGTAGGGCATTATTACCTGTTATGCGATCAGCGGGATAAAGTGAAATTGCTCCAAAAGCTGTCACGGCTTGAGGACATGCAGGCGCTTGTCTTTGTGCGTGATATTACGAATTTAAGCATTTATGCAGAAAAATTAACGTATCACCATGTCGATCTTGGTGTGCTTCATAGTGAAGCGAAAAAAGCCGATCGTGCTGTCATTTTAAAGGCATTTGAACAGCATGAATTTCCGCTTCTTCTTGCAACGGATATTGCAGCAAGAGGCATTGATATCGACGATTTACCGTATGTGATCCATGCAGATCTGCCAAATGAAGAAGGCTATATTCATCGTTCAGGCAGAACAGGCCGTGCAGGAAAAGAAGGGGCTGTCATCAGTCTTGTTACACAACAAGAGCATGCGCTGCTGAAAAAAATGGCGAAAAAGCTGAATCTTTCGCTTGAAGAAATTGTGTATAAGCAAGGCCAGTTGCAGCTTGCACCTCATCATCAGGCATAAAAAAAGGACCCCGCCCATACGGCAGGGTCCTTTTCTTGTTATGAAATTTTGACAAGCTGTTTACCGACATTTTCACCTTTGAACAGTCCAAGGAACGCATCCGGAATGTTGTCAAAACCTTCGATAATGGTTTCTTTGTAAGTGAGTTTATCTTCTTTCACCCATTGTGAGAGATCCTTTGCAGCCTCTTCAAAACGATCTGAATAGTTGGTAACAATGAACCCTTGCATCAATGAGCTTGTTTTAATGAGCTTTGTTTGCACGCGCGGTCCGATGTCCTCGCTTGCGCTAATGTTATAAGAAGAAATAGCGCCGCAGACTGGAATGCGTGCAAAGCGGTTCAAATGATTCATCACTGCATCAGAAATTTCGCCCCCTACATTGTCAAAATACACATCGACGCCGTTTGGACAGGCTTTTGCAATGGCATCATCTAATTCATTGGTTGTTTTATAATTAATGGTTTCATCAAAACCCAGCTCTTTTAAGTAAGCAAGCTTATCATCAGATCCGGCAATTCCTACGACGTGTGCGCCTTTGATTTTAGCGATCTGTCCTACAACAGAACCAACGGCACCTGCCGCTCCAGAAATGACAACCGTCTCACCTTCTTTTGGCTGGCCAATGGAAAGAAGTCCAAAATAGGCTGTTTGCCCCGGCATGCCTAAAATGCCCAAGTAATAGGATAATGGCGCAATGGATGGATCAATTTTTGTCAGAGACTCGGCTTTGGCAGTGGAATATTGTTGCCAGCCAAGAAACCCAAGGACAAAATCACCTTCTTCAAATGGAGGGGATTTTGACTCGACGACTTCTCCGACAACACCACCCTGAATCACTTCATTTAGCTTGAACGGAGGTGTATAGGATTTTGTATCCTGCATTCGTCCTCTCATATAAGGATCTACAGAAACATATTTCGTTCGAATCAAGACTTCGCCATTTTGCGGAACTGGTATATCAACTGTTTCAAAATGAAAAACATCTTTTGCAGGTAACCCTTTTGGCCGTTTTGCTAATTGAATTTGCTTTTGTTGACCCATGTCAAATCCTCCCTTTCACTTGCATCCTAGATTTACAATAACATGATGATTCTTTTCATTCAAAATATATGGCTAAGCACACAAAAAAAAGCAGCCACCATCTAAAAAGAAGGAGGCTGAGAGGTTTGAAGAACATTCAGACAAAGGAAAAGTCCTTCTATTTGTAACAGACCATGATAAAGTGAAAAACTGGGCATAAACGCAAACCCCAAAACCCTCTTACTTTTATAAGGGGCTTTCAGCTTGTAGACTTTGTACATGGAGTACAAGGTCTTTTTGATATGTACAAAATAAAAATAAAATGGTACATACACTTTTCCTGGTGAGGATGAATACGATGGCTGGGGGTGATTCTATGAAAAGATGTAGACAATGCGGAAAGACATATCCACCTTATTCAATAGATCCAAAAGGTAGCTGGTACGATGCGTATAAGGATGATATCTGGGAATGTGATAGTTGTAAGAAAGGGAAACCAAGAAAAACAGTGAAAAATCCATGCTGCGGAAAAGTTCCTTGTGTCTGTGTCATTCAAGGATCGTCAGTGGGGAGAGGAAGAAGAGGACCAGTTGGTCCAACTGGTCCAACAGGCGTAACGGGAGTAACCGGCGATACCGGAGCAACCGGTCCAACCGGAGCCACGGGAGTAACGGGAGCAACCGGTCCAACCGGAGCAACAGACGGCGATACCGGAGCAACCGGTCCAACCGGAGCAACCGGAGCTACAGGCGTAACGGGAGCAACCGGTCCAACCGGAGCCACGGGAGTAACCGGAGCTACAGGTCCAACCGGAGCCACGGGAGTCACAGGAGCAACCGGCGATACCGGAGCAACCGGAGCCACGGGAGTCACAGGAGCAACCGGAGCCACGGGAGTCACCGGAGCAACAGGAGCAACCGGAGCAACAGGAGCAACCGGTCCAACCGGAGTCACAGGAGCAACCGGAGTCACGGGAGCAACCGGAGCCACGGGAGTCACCGGAGCAACAGGAGCAACCGGAGCTACAGGTCCAACCGGAGCCACGGGAGTCACAGGAGCAACCGGAGTAACCGGAGTAACCGGTGATACCGGAGCAACCGGTCCAACCGGAGCCACGGGAGCAACCGGAGCCACGGGAGCAACCGGAGCCACGGGAGTCACCGGAGCAACAGGTCCAACCGGAGCAACCGGAGCTACAGGCGTAACGGGAGCAACCGGTCCAACCGGAGCCACGGGAGTCACAGGAGCAACCGGAGTAACCGGAGTAACCGGTGATACCGGAGCAACCGGTCCAACCGGAGCCACGGGAGTCACAGGAGCAACCGGAGCCACGGGAGTCACAGGAGCAACCGGAGCCACGGGAGTCACCGGAGCAACAGGAGCAACCGGAGCAACAGGTCCAACCGGAGCAACCGGAGCTACAGGTCCAACCGGAGCCACGGGAGTCACCGGAGCAACCGGAGTAACCGGAGTAACCGGAGTAACCGGTGATACCGGAGCAACCGGTCCAACCGGAGCCACGGGAGCAACCGGAGCCACGGGAGTCACCGGAGCAACAGGTCCAACCGGAGCAACCGGAGCTACAGGCGTAACGGGAGCAACCGGTCCAACCGGAGCCACGGGAGTCACCGGAGCAACCGGTCCAACCGGAGCAACCGGAGCTACAGGCGTAACGGGAGCAACCGGTCCAACCGGAGCCACGGGAGTCACAGGAGCAACCGGAGTAACCGGTGATACCGGAGCAACCGGTCCAACCGGAGCCACGGGAGTCACAGGAGCAACAGGAGCAACAGGAGCAACCGGAGTCACAGGAGCAACCGGTGATACCGGAGCAACCGGTCCAACCGGAGTCACAGGAGCAACCGGAGTCACAGGAGCAACCGGAGCCACGGGAGTCACCGGAGCAACCGGAGCCACGGGAGTCACCGGAGCAACCGGAGCCACGGGAGTCACCGGAGCAACAGGAGCAACCGGAGCAACAGGTCCAACCGGAGTCACAGGAGCCACGGGAGTCACCGGAGCAACAGGAGCAACCGGAGCAACCGGAGTCACAGGAGCAACCGGTCCAACCGGAGCCACGGGAGTAACCGGAGATACAGGTCCAACCGGAGCCACGGGAGTCACAGGAGCAACAGGAGCAACAGGAGCAACCGGAGTCACAGGAGCAACCGGCGATACCGGAGCAACAGGAGCAACCGGAGCAACAGGTCCAACCGGAGCCACGGGAGTCACAGGAGCCACGGGAGTCACAGGAGCAACCGGTCCAACCGGAGCCACGGGAGTAACCGGAGATACAGGTCCAACCGGAGCCACGGGAGTCACAGGAGCAACCGGTCCAACCGGAGCCACGGGAGTAACCGGAGATACAGGTCCAACCGGAGCCACGGGAGTCACAGGAGCAACCGGAGCAACCGGAGTCACAGGAGCAACCGGCGATACCGGAGCAACAGGAGCAACCGGAGTCACAGGAGCAACCGGAGTAACCGGTGATACCGGAGCAACAGGAGCAACAGGAGCAACCGGAGCAACAGGAGCAACCGGAGTCACAGGAGCAACCGGCGATACCGGAGCAACCGGAGTCACAGGAGCAACAGGTCCAACCGGAGCAACCGGAGCAACCGGAGCAACCGGTCCAACCGGAGTCACAGGAGCTACAGGAGCAACAGGAATAACCGGAGTTACTGGACCAGGATTTGCAATCGCATTCAGTTCAGGAGTTGGTCCTACAGCTTTACCTTCTACAGATGCGGCAGGTGTTTCCAATGCAATTAACTTGATTGCATTTGGTAAAAGCAGTAACAGTTTTCCATTAGTAGGTGGAAGTACGTTTTCAGTACCATTTGGAGTCGATAACAATCAGTTATTTTTTGTACTTCCTGTAGATGTAACACTTACAGGTATTGCGGCTAACTTCAATAACTTTTCGTCTTTCGTACCGAATGCAGGTACTCAGTTTACACCTTATATCGCTGTTGCAACCCCAGCTATTGGTACGTATAATTTTACAATTATTCCTGCTTCTATTTCATATGCATCTTCAAGTTATATTGGAGGAGTTAATAATCCTAATACAACCATATTATCTGTTGTAAATAATGCTCTTGCAATCAATATAACGGCAGGAACAATTATCGCAATCGTAGGGGGTTGGACAGATTTAAGTGGAACACAATCATTATCAGAATTTATTTATATGGAAGGAAGTCTATTTTTTAGTTAATTATTGTTGGAATAAGTAGTCCAAAAGATATTTATAATCAAACAAATTTCGGATCGATCCCCATTTATTTAAGTGGGGATTACAATATTTTTAACAAGAAATGAGTTTGATTTTATATTATTGTTAATAAAATTTATACGCGATGAGGATATGCATGTTTTGGAGTGGATGAATAGGATTGGTTTGTTGGTGAAGTTTATTTTAACGGGAGAAGCGAAAATATTGCGATAGCGGGAATAATCTTATTTTCTATTAAAATAGGCTGTTTTTGTCACAGAAGAAAAAAAGGAACATATGCTAACAAGAACCAGACAATATTAATAACGTTAATTTATTGCATGCAATATAGTGATTTAAGCTTTTTGTAGTACTTTCTTCTCACAAGAAAATGTTATTGCTATTTTTAGCGATAATTAAATTATATTAAATAGAAGAAAAAAATTCAAGTCTTATGCGCGGTAGGAAGTCTAGAAGAGTATAGCAGGTATATTGAAGGTATATATGGAAAATATTTAGACCGCTATTGCTGTGATTGTTGTTGTGATGATTACTATTGTGGTTGTCGCTGTTGTGATGATTGCTGTTCATATCATGGCATAATATGCCCGACGGGAGTCACAGGAGCAACCGGTGATACCGGTCCAACCGGGACGCTTGCTACAGCATCTGCTGCAACTGTTAATGACACTACACAAACAGTTGCTGACAATGCTAATTTTTCATTAGTTGGGAGTCAGTTCTTGGACAATGTGACTTTTACTGCACCAGTTACTTTTACTATTCAACAAAGTGGTAATTATAATATAAATGCAATTGTTTCCTCTGTTGCTGTGCAAGCTGGTCCGCTTGGGATTAATATAATACTCGATGGTACTTTTGATATCGGTGGTGGTAGAGTTAGGGGAACTACAGCCGGTCAAGAAGTAACAGCTATCGGTTTTACAGGTAATATCCCTGCAGGATCGACAATTCAATTAACGAATGTTAGCGGGCAGGATATAACAAATGATTATTTAAGACTTACGCTTGTCAGAATCAGTTGATTACAGCAGTAACAGACCGTCTGATATTAATCAGTGTGTACTAGTACTAGGTTTATATATTGGCTTAGCAACGATAGCGAGCGGATCTACTTGTACTTTGTAATAGGTATTGGTATTATGGTGTTCAATTAACAGGAGAGTTATTAGATGTGTTTTTCATCATGACAGCTCTGGTTTCTAATAAATAGAACACGGGCTTCGTTTACTGTATATATTAGTAAGATAGTTACGTAGCACTATATTGGTTGGAACGAGTATGACCGTTACGGCTAGTTTGTTTGCTTCACCAACACCAAATAACAGCTTCACTCAAGTAGCGAGCCAGCCTTAACCGGTGTTTTATCGCTAGGTGCTATTACAAACGGCATCGCTACTGGTCTGAAAGTATCAGTCACACCGCAAACTAGATTGCTCCTATAACAGCTACAGGTCTTTCCTTAGTGAATACCGTAGCAGGCTATGCGGTAATAAACACACAGGGATGACTCAATTTGAGTCGTCCTTTTTTGTTTGAATGAAATTTCTCATCTTAGTCATAAAAAATGATATGATTTTCTTAGAGTCTATTCTATGAATCTATTGGAATTAGGGGTTGTAACGGTGAGGATGGGCAAAAGAAAGTCACTTTAAGCAAGCTGAACATCTGGAGGTGCAAACTGCTAGAACGATATCATATATGCCGCCCATTAAAACATCGGTGGCAACATCAGTCCCAGAATGAAGAATAAGCAGTGCTTGAGCAAATGAAGGACCAAGTAAGAGCACATGCTTGAACAAAAACTGAATACTTAAGTAGACGAAGACCCTTCTGCTGAATCGCTGCATTCAGCGCAATTTGGACGTTACTTAGTGCTGACAAGAGCAATTGAAAGAGAAAAAGGGTATATTCGTTGGCTCCAAAAGACCCTTCAACTCCTAAGGCAGTCTACTGTCTAAGGACAATGATCGGATGATATGATAAAAAATGGTTTGAAACAAGTGAATTTATTAATGGAAACCGCTACAATGGATATATTCATATTAAAGTGAGGCGAGTATGTTTGAGTAACCAAGAAGCGTTGTGGAATGAAGCAGAAGCTTTTATTTCTTTATGCTATGAAGAATTAAACAAGTCAAATGAAGAGAAAGCAGCACGTCTGCATGAAATAAAAAAAGAAATTGAGTCTGAAGGCATATATACTCATACGCCAGAGGAATTAGCTCACGGGGCTAAAATGGCGTGGCGCAACAGTAACCGCTGCATTGGCCGTTTGTTTTGGTCGACACTGCATGTCCATGACTGCCGCCATGTGAAAACAGAAGATGAGGTGAAAGAGGCGCTCTTTCATCATATTGAATATGCGACAAATGGCGGGAAAATCAAACCGTCCATTACGATCTTTCCGCCAGAGCACGAGGGACGAAAAGAAGTCGTTATTTATAATCATCAGCTTGTTCGTTATGCAGGGTATGAGACGGAAAATAGCATTATAGGTGACGAGGCATCACTTGAATTGACAAAGATTTGTGAAGCTCATGGCTGGAAAGGGGAAGGCACGCATTTTGATATACTTCCCCTCATGTTTCAGCTGAAAGGTCAGCCGCCTGTTTTGTATGATCTTCCGAAAGAGATCGTTCAAGAAGTGGAGATCACACATCCTGAATATGATGGATTTCACGATTTAGGACTTAAATGGTACGCTGTTCCGATCATTGCTGATATGAAACTAGAGATTGGTGGCATTCATTACAACGCTGCACCATTTAACGGCTGGTATATGGGAACAGAAATTGGCGCACGTAACTTAGCAGATGAAAATCGCTACAATATGTTGAAAAAAGTCGCTTCTATCTTAGGGCTGGACACGACAAAGAATGGATCACTTTGGAAGGACAAAGCCATTGTAGAGTTAAATGTGGCGGTTCTTCATTCTTATAGCGAGGCAGGGGTGACCATTGTTGATCACCATACCGCAGCTCATCAATTTAAACAATTTGAAAAGCAGGAAGAAAAGGCAGAGCGTGAGCTGACTGGGTATTGGACATGGCTGATTCCACCAGTATCACCTGCTGCTACTCATATCTTCCATCGTCACTATGACAATACCATTGTAAAACCGAATTATTTTTATCAGGATAAGCCCTATCATAGGGTAGAAAAAGCCTAGCGGAAAGCTGGGTTTTTTTGTATAATGCTTCGTTTGTATAAAACATCATGATCCTCTTATCCGAAAGTTCGCGTAATGAGCTAACTTGGTAAGTGGCTTCATCAACTTGTAGTTTATTTGCGTGTGTTACAAGAAGGAATGTGCGCCTGATCAACCTCTTGTGTTAGTTGAAAAAGCGCCCATCACATCACGGTCCAGGAAATCAAAGAAGTCAAATATCGTCAAATAAATCCGCAGAGACTAAAAGCTGTTCTTGAAGTAGATGCCTTGGTAAATGTAGTGAGGAAGTTGTTAGAAAAACGAATACAGCACATCTAAAAAAAGCCTTACATCAGCACAGATGTGAGGCTTTTCAACATTTATGAGCTGGGTTTCTTTTGCTCAAGAAGATTTGCAAGGAAAAAGGTTTTAAAGCTTTGAAGCTTTCTTCCTTCATGCTCGGTCACACCAAGCTTCTTTAATTCTTCGACATACCAGCCTTTGCTACCATAATGCATGATAGAAAACTCCTTTCAATGAAAACTGCCTGCATTGTAACATCTCAAAAAAGGACGTGAAAAGTGTGCAGGTGTTAAGAAGTGAAAACTGATTCTATCTGCCTATGATCCATGTATATGCTGGAAATGATGAATTATGAATTTGGTGGATTGAGGGTGACAATGATCATGCCGATCGTCATAATCATCAAGACAACACCAAGATACGTCATCATGGATTGTTTTTTCTTGAGACCCACAACCGTTAAGATAATACTTTCGATGAAAAAGATGACACCTATGATGATGAACCACATATCAATAAGACCCCTTTCGCATATCTTTGCCTATTTTACCACAGGCATTTTTGTTTAGTCGTGACAGATTCGTGAAAGGGACACGAAAAAATCCCCTCCAGTGAAAGAGGGAACTGATTGACTTACAGCTTCGTTAAAATAATCGGTTCGTCTTTTGTGATCACAATTGTATGTTCAATCTGAGCCACAAGGCTTTTATCTGGTGTTTTAAATGTCCAGCCATCATCAGCCTGATAAATAGATTCAGCATTTGTTGAAATGAAAGGTTCAAAAGCAATCACTGTACCATTCTTAAACAAAGCATTATCAAATGGGTCATAATAGTTCAGAATATGGTTTGGTGCTTCGTGCAGACTTTTCCCAATGCCGTGCCCTGTCAGATTTTTAATGACCGTAAAACCTTGCTCTTTTGCGGTATTGTAGACGGCACGGCCAATTTGATTTTGCCTTTTACCAGCTTTCGCATGCTTTAATCCTTCAAAGAATGCATCCTCCGCACATTGGCATAATGCTTCAAGACGAGCATCGCCTATGCCCAACACAAATGAAATCCCCGTATCCGAATAATATCCGTCCAGCTCTGCTGAGATATCAATATTAATGAGGTCCCCCTCTTGTAAAATGGTTTTTTCACTTGGAATACCATGTGCGACTTCATCGTTCACACTAATGCAAGTTGTACCGGGGAAGTCATATTCCTTTTCAGGCGCTGAATTGGCCCCATGCTCTTCTAAGATCTTTTTTCCGATAAAATCCAATTCTTTTGTAGACATGCCTGGTTTCGCTTGGCTTTTCATTTCTTCTCTGGCCATAGCGACAATTCGGCCGACTTTTTTTAAGGCTTCTACCTCATGATCATGTTTAACAATCACTGTTCATTCCCGCTTTCTATAACTTCATTCTACTCAATAGCTTACCACATTTTACTCCAAAAGAGTAAAGGTGGGATTTCGAGTAGATATGGACAAATTGGTATAGATAACTAGATCTGCATATGATATATTTTTTATGAATATTCAGGAAAAATTTTGTCATGATGATGACAAAGGGAGGGAGATTTCATATGGTGTTTCAGTTTTTTCAAAAGTTAGGTAAATCATTTATGCTTCCAATCGCTGTGCTTCCTGCAGCAGGTATTATTTTGGCCATTGGACGGAAGGATGTATTCGATATCCCGTTTATTTATGCGGCAGGGAATGCAATTTTTGCGAATTTGGCTTTGATTTTTGCAATAGGTGTAGCGATCGGCATTTCAAAGGATGGTAACGGAGCAGCGGCATTATCAGGGGCCATCTCTTATTTCATTTTGTCAGCCGGTACAACGTCGATTAACTCGACCAACAATATGGGGGTATTGGGCGGTATTTTATGCGGGCTCTTGGCAGGTTACGTTTACAATAAATTTAAGGATACGAAACTGCCTGAATACTTAGGTTTCTTTAGCGGAAGACGGCTTGTGCCAATTATGACAGCACTTTTCACCATTCTATTAGCGGCTGTTTTCGGATATGTGTGGCCTCCGATTCAAAGTGTGATCAATGATTTAGGGGAATGGATTTTAAGTCTTGGCGCAACGGGTGCAGGTCTGTTTGGTTTCTTTAACCGATTGCTCATTCCACTAGGACTTCACCATGTGCTCAATAACTTATTCTGGTTTCAATTTGGAGAATTCAACGGAGCAACAGGGGATTTAGCACGATTCTTTAAAGGAGATCCAAGTGCGGGCGTCTTTATGACCGGCTTCTTCCCGGTGATGATGTTTGGTTTGCCAGCGGCATGTCTAGCTATGATAGTAACAGCAAAGCCAGAAAAGCGAAAGGCAACAGCGGGGTTGATGATTGGAATGGCGCTGACGTCATTTATTACAGGGATCACAGAACCAATTGAATTCTCCTTTATGTTTTTATCTCCACTTTTATATGGTGTCCATACTATTTTAACAGGTCTTTCGCTCTTTATTGTGAATACCTTAGGGATTCATAGCGGCTTTGCCTTTTCAGCAGGTGCGATTGATTACGTCTTAAGTTTTGGTATTGCTCAAAAACCGTTCATGTTACTTGTGGTGGGGGTAATTTATGGCGTTATTTACTTTGTCGTATTCTATTTCCTTATTAAACTGCTAAAGCTGAAAACACCAGGCAGAGAAGATGATGACATCGAAGATATCCCAGCAGATGATGTAGCTTCTGCCGGAGCGAGTATGCTGGTACAGGGACTTGGCGGAAAAGACAATATTTTCACCATTGATCATTGTTCCACACGTCTTCGCTTAACAGTAGAGGATACGAATTTATTGAACGAAGGTACACTGAAAAAAGCGGGTGCCAAAGGGGTACTGACTTCGGGAAAAACATCCGTACAAATCATCATTGGAACGAATGTGGAATTTGTTGCAGATGATCTCCGAAAGGAAGTCGATCGAGATTAAAAAAAGCGTTCAGCCAAGTCAAATGGGCTGAACGTTTTTTTGTTTGCGCTGTTCGATCACGAGAACAATACTGATGACAACATGTAAAACCATGCCCTAGATGCACGAGAGATCAAGCATGCTGTTGACTTGGATATTGCCAAGCTTCTAAAAACGTGGTGACATTTTCATCAATCCAAATGAAAAGCCAATCAAGAGGGCATTCGAAAGGCAGACGAACCGGTCTGAAATGAAATTGGCGATAAATTCAAGCTCATCATCACTGGTTCGATAAACGTACTTTTTCTCTTTTGTTTGTGGAATGGTGTTCACTGAATCTGCAGGTCGTATAAGTTGTTTCTTTAATAGGGAAGGAGTCATCCTGACGATATTGTTCTTTTTCTGCATTTGTACACGGATTTCATTTATTTTGTTTTTTTTCATGATAAATCCCTCCTTGATCTCCTATACTCGGTGCAATGAGGATCAAATGTAAAAAGAACCAGCCGATCTAAAGTCGGCTGGTTCTTAGAATGAGAAAGTTAGTTTGAAGAAGTGCTTGATTCATCTTTGGCGGAAGATGAATCCTTTTCATCCTGTACTTTCTTTGTATAGTCATACTCATTGCGGTCAATCGGTGTAAAGCCTTTAGGCTTGTAGAAACGGAGTAAATCTTCTGTGACGATCTTATCAGATGTCTCTAGCATCTTTTTCACCGTTTCATTTTCTTGCGTCGCCTTTTCAGTCGGCTCGATTTTCTCGCCTGTTTTGTTGCTGTAATAGTTATTACCTACTTTTGTGTAGTCCTTAGACACGAAGTCTCCATTTCTAAATGGCACAAGCTCTTTAAAATTCTTCGATAAGATGTCAGAGCCAGACATTAAATAGTTCTTCGTATCATAACCGAGCAGGTGTAGAAGGGTTGGAGCGACATCGATTTCACCAGAGTATTTATGAATCTGTTCACCTTTCACACCTGGTACATGAATAAAGAGCGGCACACGCATGAGCTGGGCATTTTCATAATCTCCAATTTTTTGTCCTGTCACTTTTTCCATCGCTTCATTATGATTTTCTGAAATGCCGTAATGATCTCCGTACATGATGACAACTGTATTGTCATATAGACCAGACTTTTTCAAGTCATTGAAGAATTGTTCAATGGCCTCATCTAAATAATGAGCAGACTGGAAGTAGTTATCGACGACAGAGTCTCCGAAGTCACCAGGTTCGAAATCGGTATCACCTTCATCCATTCCAAATGGGAAATGGTTAGATAATGTAATGAATTTCGAATAAAACGGCTGCTTCAGATGTTCAAGCATTGGCATTGATTCTTTGAAGAACGGTTTGTCTTTCAATCCATAGTTCTTCGTATCTTGCTCGTTCATATCGTAATACTCGGAATCGTAAAATCTGTCATATCCGAAGGACTTAAACATTTCGTTACGGTTCCAGAAGGTTTTCGTATTCCCATGGAATTCTGCTGACGTGTATTGATCCTTCTTCAAAATGCCAGGAAGTGCCTGATACGTGTTTTGAGCTTTGTTAATAAAAACAGAGCCCTGTGATAATGGGAATAGCCCAGTATCCATCATAAATTCGGCATCAGATGTCTTTCCTTGTCCTGTTTGATGGAAGAAGTTATCAAAGTAAAACGTTTTGTTGTCATGTGCCAATGAATTAAGGAATGGAGTGACTTCTTCTCCATTCACCTTATA
The DNA here is from genome assembly GCF_037104745.1 of Bacillus sp. FJAT-53060. Classification (NCBI taxonomy): domain Bacteria; kingdom Bacillati; phylum Bacillota; class Bacilli; order Caryophanales; family Bacillaceae; genus Bacillus; species Bacillus sp. FJAT-53060. The sequence goes on along the minus strand of NZ_JBAWSW010000016.1, from coordinate 21,793 downwards.
ATCAATGACAAAGTTTTGCAGAGATTCAAGAGAAATCGTAATCACGTTCATGCCTTTCGCTTTCCCGTAATAGGCGGGGTTTGGATCAGCGCTGTTCGCTTTTAAATAATTCTCTACATCTGTTACGTCACTTGAATTTGCCAGAGCACGCTGACTGTTTGATTTCACATTTTGAATGGTATCAAACACAGTAAAGTTATAAGCACCCAAGTATTTCACTAAATAATTTCGGTCGAATGATCTTGATAAAAGCTCTGGGCGATCAATCTCTGCAGCGATCAAGTTGACGACAAAGATCACAACAGAAGACGCAAGAACGAGTCTGAACGATTTTGATTTTTGAACAGGTACAGTTGCTGTACTTGATTGCTGCTTCTTTTTCATTCGGACTGCGAGTACGATCAAGATGATTGTATCGATAAAGTAAAACACATCAGTCAGGCGCATGAGTGAAAATGCACTATCACCTAATTGTCCGCCATTCGTCCCTGCCTGCATCACAACAGGCAGCGTGATAAAGTCATTGAAGAATCGATAGTACACGATGTTTGCGTATAGTAAAAAAGACATGAAAAAATGAATCACAATGATAGCGGCAGGCTGCCATTTTTTCTTGAACAATAAAGCAAAGCCAAGAAAGAACAAGCTAGAGCTAATAGGATTCACGAAAAGCAAAATATGCTGAAGCACATTTGATATACCAAGTTTAAATTCGATTAAATAAGCTGTATACGTTTTAAGCCATAGTAAGATGGCTGCAATTACAAAGAAACCGAGGCCTCTTTTTTGAATAAATGTTTTCATATAAATACTCCTTTTCTCCTGTACAAGGAAGAGGCGGAACGAAGGAAAACGAACCATTAGAATATACCATGAAATGCTCAAATAGAAAAGTCATAACCGGTGAAGAGCGAGAACAGCATGTCCTAGCAATAAAAGGAGAGAAATCGAAAATACTCGCCCACAGAAAAACTTTTTATGAAATTCATCTTAATATCAACAGAAAATTCAGTATTTTCTCTATTGCTATATCAATAAAACAGGTAAAAAGACACAAGTCTAAAGAATTATTTTGATTTATACAATGGTGTTTTTAAGAGAACTTCCAGTGTTTATTAATGTTTATGCAGGTTACGTAAAAAAATGAGCAAATAAACAATGATAACAGATGGATAAAAATCCTTCATTTATAATATATTAAGATATTATTTTATTTCACAAACATAATGATTTTTATTTGTTTTGTAAGGGTTTTATTCATTTTGATGTATAAACAAATTATCTGAATATACTTAAGTGGACGTTTTGAGACTATAAACTTTTGAATAGGGGTCGATATAGACATTGACAGGAAATCTTCCATTGAAAGGATTGATAGTTTATGACTGTACGAGCAGAGAACCTCGTTCAGAACTGGTTTCCGAGTGAGGACGGAAATGCAGAGGAGCGTAAAGAACTCGTCAAATTAATGGAACAGATCATTTCAGGGGTCGATCACCTGAAGGATCCGAACCGTGCACACCTAAAGGGTGAAAAGAATCGTGGGGATGACTTTTACAAAAAGCTCACTGAAACAAGTCAAATTCCGATCAATGGCCAGCCAGCAGAACTTGTGAATGAAGAATTACTTAAGCTTTTACATAACCATCCATACCATACAAAGTATTTCTTCACGAACATTTTGCCAATGGCAAGTACACCAGGAATTCTAGGCATGCTGACGGCTATGCTGGTAAATGGGAACAACCTATGGGATGTTTATGGACCAGCAGGTGCGGAAGCTGAGGTCAGAGTGGTCTCAATGATGTCTAAGCTCATAGGATACGATCCAAACGTGAGCGGGGGAAACACAACATGGGGAGGTCAAGGGGCTATTTTCTCAGGACTTCGTTTAGCGATTTCGAAAGTCGCATCGGAGTCATTACGAAAAGGTGTCCCGCAACATCTTTATGCGTTTTGTTCTGATGCAGCACATTACAGCTTATATAAGTCAATGGAAGCAACAGGAATTGGCACAGACAACTTAATCAGAATTAAAACGAATAGGGATCATTCAATGGATATGGAAGATTTACGTTGTCAAATGGAACGTGTTGCACAAAATGGCGGAATTCCCGTTTATATTGTGGCTACAACAGGAACAACAGATGCCATTGCAATTGATGATGTAAAAGGAGTACATAAAACAGCAGAAGCAGTTGCTGAGAAGTATGGTCTTAAGGTGCCTCATATTCATGCAGATTCAGCGCTGGGCGGATTTTTTGCTTTCTTTAATGAGTATGATGTATCTGAAAACCCGCTGCAATTCTCAGACGGTGTTCTTCGCATGTTAAAAGAAATCAAAGCGAAATTCAAGCATCTTTCTCTTGCAGACACGATGTGCTTTGATTTTCAAAAGCTCGGTCAAACACCTTATACATCCAGTTTATTCTTAGTGAAAAACGCTGCTGACTTAAAGCGTTTGGACCTAAAACAACAAGAAACACCATATGTTGGACATAGAGGCTACGGGGAATACCATACGGGTTATACACTTGAATGCTCAAGAATGGGAAGCTCAATCAGTATGCTGAGTGTGCTGCTAACGTTTGGGATTGAAGGATATCAGCGTCTGCTCGGTCAATTTTTAGAGGTGAACCTTGCATTCAGAAAAGCCCTTCGTCAGGAAATTCCGCAAGCAGAAATCGTCAATGATGACAATGCCGGAATGACTACATTGTTTAGAATTTACCTAGACGGCTCTCCTCGTTTTCAAGAAGAGATTTCAGGCGAAGCAACTTCAATGGAAATTGAGCGGAACAATGAATTGAACAAAATGCTGTTTGAAAAGCTTGGAGAGAAAAGAGACGAAATGTTCTTTGGCGATACAACGAAGTTTTTACAAGTAAATGCGAAAGAAGGTCAAGAGTTCTATCTGAGTGTGAGTAAGTTTTTTGTCATCTCACCGTATACGTTACCGGAGCATATCCCTCATATCGTATCTTATTTAAAAGGTGTGATTGCATCTGTTTGTGGACAATTTGAAAGTGTACATGCTTAAGTCAAATCTGAGAGTGGAGATGTAGAAAAAAATGGTGAAACAAAGGAAATTTGGAGGATTCACGATATCTTCCAAAATCATGTCAGTCGTTGTCGGAACATTACTCGCAACCGTTACATTATTCGTTCTAACCTTTTATTTAGTCAGCCAGGATTTATCATCCCAATTATTAAAGCAATTTGATTATCGATTAACAACAGATATTGATACAGCGAAAAAAGATATCGACAATATCGATGGAAATGTCTTAAGCATTAGCGGAAAAGACGATCCGCTTTATGTTGAAGTCAAAAAGAAAATTACTGAGCTTCAAGAAAATCATTCGCTTGAGAACCTATATGTGTTATCAAATAAGGGCGGTAAGGAAAGAATCATTGTGTTAACTGGGGAAGACAATGATTTTGATCAGGATTATGCATTTTCAGATGAGATGAAACAAGCTCTTTCTGAAGATAAAATGGTCAAAAGTGACATTTATCATGATTCATTTGGGACACATAAATCAATCTTTTTACCAATCAAAGATTCAGGCGGTGAGCTCACGGGGATTTTAGGAATTGATTTAGATGCATCTGTTGTGCCTGAAACAACGAAGAAGCTGACGATCTATATCACGGTGGCATCTACTATTGTGCTCATCGGTGGATTGTTCTTCTCATTTATCATGGGAAGGAGAATCGCAAAGCCAGCACGTTCACTAATGGAAACAGCGAACCAAATTGCAGATGGTGATTTAACTGGAACGGTAGAGGTGGAAAGTAAAGACGAGATCGGCCAATTAGCCGCTTCCTTTCAAAAGATGCAAGGACGAATCAAAGAGCTCATTGCCAAAATCTCAAATTCATCAAGTGAAGTGTCTAAAATGTCTTCACAGCTTCGAACGGTGACGAACGAATCGAGTCAAAGCGCACAGCAAGTGTCAGAAGCGATGACCAATATGAGTGAAGGGATCAATGATTCTGTAGCAAATATTACAGATTGCACGATCTCTGTTGCAGAAATCGATACTCAAATCGAAGGTGTGACAAGAGAAGTAGATGAAATGAAATCTGTTTCATCGGGAGTGCAAGAGCAGTCAGAATCTGGTCAAAAACTAGTGCAGCATGTCCTTGAACATCTCAATATGTTACACGACATGATGACAAACTCAAAGCAGGCAGCAGAAGAATTACAATCACATTCAACTGAGATTGAAAGTGTGATCTCCATTATTACGGACATTTCAGCACAAACGAATTTGCTTGCACTAAATGCTTCGATTGAAGCGGCACGTGTTGGAGAAGAAGGAAAAGGGTTTGCCGTTGTGGCAGATGAGGTTCGTAAATTAGCTGAGCAGTCAGCAGATGCGGCTAAAACTGTTTCAGACCTAGTTACTGGCACACAGGAAAACAGTCAGCGTGTCCTTGAAAGCATAGAGGAAAGCAGTCGAGCAGTGGAAGAAGGACGTGAGCAAATGCAAGGAACGTCTCAAAATTTTGCTGGTATTTACGACGGAGTGTCTCAGTTTGCAAGAAGAACCAACAATTTGCTTCAATCGATTCAACAGGTAGAACGAGCATATCAAACTATTTCAACCTCGATTGAACAAATTTCTGTTGTGTCAGAAGAACACGCAGCCAGCTCTCAAGAAGTAGCAGCAGCAACAGAACAGCAAAGTGCTGGCATGCAGCAACTTTCAAGTGCGATTGAACAGCTCTCTGATATGTCAGAAGACTTAGCACAAATGGTATCTACATTCAAGATCAACAATCAATAACGAGAAAGCTGGCTCTTGTGATAGAGTCAGCTTTTTTGCTATGCTTTAACCAAAATCAAAGCATTTAAAAGGAGTGACACCATGGATTTTTTCGCAGAGATTGTCAGAAGAACGGATCAAAAAGGCCATGGACAATGGAGCATTTGAAGGATTATCAGGCTTTGGGAATCCTCTGCCAAAAGATGATGCGGCGCATGTACCGGAAGAACTGAGAATGGGCTACCGGATCATGAAAAATGCAGGCTTTGCTTGGGAAGAAACGGCTTTGAAAAAGGAACTCATGACCGTCAAAGAGTTACTCAAAACCAGTATAGATGGAGAGGAAAAAAACTCTCTCTCATATGTGAAGAAAAACAAAAAAGTCTGGATGAACTTACATCAAAGCGCCAAATGTTTGCACGTCCAGTCTCCTCTTTTTATAGAAATAGGGTCTACGAAAAATTAGCGGAGCTAAAAAAAGATGATGACACGCTGCCTCTTTGATTCCATTGAGGGAGCTTTTTTTATGAAAGCGCTACATTTATTGTTGACTACATGTATATACAAATATAAAATATGAAGTGAACATGTATATACAAGTTTCTTGTTTTTTTTTTTATAAAAAAAAAGGTCTCGGAGGGGATAGTATGGCTGATTATCAGGCAGCAGCAGATCAGATTGTGAAAGCCATTGGCGGCAAAGAAAACATTGATCAAGCAACACATTGTGTGACAAGGCTGCGCTTTGTGCTGAAAGATGAAGGGAAGGTTGACGAAAAAGCACTTGAACAAATTGAAGAAGTGAAAGGATCTTTCTCGGCGAACGGTCAGTATCAAGTCGTCATTGGTCAAGGGATTGTTAATCGGGTATATGTCGAAATGGTCAAACAGACGGGAATTGGGGAAGCGACGGAAGAGGACGTCAAACGTGCCTCTGATCAAAAATTAAATCCATTGCAGCGTGCTGTGAAAACGCTTGCGGATATCTTTATTCCGATACTCCCTGCTATCGTCACAGCCGGTTTATTAATGGGGATTCATAATATTTTAACAGCTCCTGATATTTTCTTTGATCAAAAATCAATTGTGGATGTGTATCCGGCATGGGCTGATTTAGCAAATATGATCAACCTGATTGCAGGCACTGCCTTTACATTTTTGCCAGCGTTAATTGGCTGGTCGGCTGTGAAACGATTTGGGGGGAATCCGCTTTTAGGGATGGTCCTTGGACTGATGCTCGTACACCCTGACCTGTTAAATGCTTGGGGTTATGGAGCGGCTGAAAAGTCTGGTGACATTCCTGTATGGAATTTGTTTGGTCTTGAAGTGCAGAAGGTAGGATACCAAGGGCAGGTTCTTCCGATACTCGTCGCATCTTATTTACTTGCAAAGGTAGAACTATTTATCACAAAACGGACACCTGAAAGTATTCAGCTGTTAGTCGTTGCACCAATTACTTTATTACTTATTGGGTTTTTATCGTTTATCGTCATTGGGCCTGTTACATTTGCCATCGGAAACGTTTTAACATCTGGACTTGTAACAGTATTCCAGCATTTCGCTGCACTTGGCGGTCTTTTATATGGAGGATTGTATGCAGCGTTAGTCATCACAGGTATGCACCATACGTTCCTAGCTGTCGATATTCAATTGATTAACTCAAAGCTGCACGGCACGTTCCTATGGCCAATGCTCGCACTTTCCAATATTGCACAAGGATCAGCTGCGCTTGCAATGATGTTTGTCTTAAAAGATGAAAAGCAAAAAGGACTCTCGCTGACATCAAGTATTTCCGCTTACTTAGGGATTACCGAGCCGGCCATGTTTGGGGTCAACCTTCGCTATAGATTCCCATTTGTTTTTGCGCTGATCAGCTCAGGGATAGCCGGTATGTTTATTGCCTCTCAAGGGGTACTGGCAAGCTCGGTCGGAGTTGGAGGGATTCCGGGGATCTTCTCAATCATTCCGAAATATTGGGGTGCATTTGCCATAGGGATGGTGATTGTGCTGATCGTCCCATTCATCGGTACCCTTTTATATGCAAAACTAAAAAAGAAAAAGGATGAGATGTAATCCTTTTTTCATAAGAACTTAACTAGTGGTGGTGAAGGAAATTGAATCAACAAACAAACGAACCGTGGTGGAAAAAAGCGGTGGTCTATCAAATTTATCCGAAGAGCTTTTTAGATACAACGGGCTCTGGTACAGGGGATATCAATGGTGTGACGAAAAAGCTCGATTATATTAAAGAACTGGGGGCAGATTGTATTTGGCTGACCCCTATGTATGAGTCACCACAGCATGACAATGGCTATGATATTAGCGATTATAAAAACATCCATGACATGTACGGCACAATGGCTGATTTTGAACACATGCTGAAGGAAGCGCATGAACGAGGAATCCGTGTCATCATGGATTTAGCAGTCAATCATACATCGATTTTCCATGAGTGGTTTCAAGCCTCACGCCAATCAAAGGATAATCCTTATCGAGATTATTATATCTGGAAAGAGCCAAAATCGGACGGCTCTCCTCCGAATGATTGGCAGTCAAAATTTGGCGGTCCAGCTTGGGAACTGGATGAAGCGACAGGTGACTATTATCTTCATTTATACGATGTCACCCAGGCGGATCTCAATTGGGAACATGATGAGGTACGCCAGCAAGTATACGACATCATGCACTTTTGGTTTGAAAAAGGAATTGATGGATTCAGGCTGGATGTCATCAATAATATTTCAAAGGATCAACGCTTTTTAGATGATGCCGGGCAATCTGTGCAGGGCGACGGCCGCATGTACTATACAGATGGTCCGAGGATTCATGAATTCCTGCATGAAATGAACCAAGAGGTTTTCTCGAAATACGATAGTATGACAGTTGGAGAAATGTCTTCAACGAATATCGCAGACTGCATTCGGTATACAAGACCTGATCGGCAGGAACTGAATATGACGTTTAACTTTCATCATTTAAAGGTGGATTATCCAAGCGGTGAAAAGTGGGCCATCGCACCATTTGATTTTCAAGAATTGAAGTCTATTCTGTCTGAGTGGCAGACGACAATGCATGAGGGCGGCGGCTGGAATGCGCTATTCTGGTGTAATCATGACCAGCCTCGTATCGTGTCAAGGTACGGTGATGATGGCACATATCATCAGCAATCAGCAAAGATGCTTGCGACTACGATTCATCTCATGCAAGGTACACCGTATATCTATCAAGGTGAAGAAATTGGCATGAAGAATCCTCGCTTTAAAGATATTTCGTCTTATCGAGATATTGAATCACTTAATATGTACGAAGCTATGCTTGATAAAGGGAAAACCGAGGAAGAAGCGCTGGCGATTTTACAGGTCAAATCAAGAGATAATGCCCGTACACCAATGCAATGGACCTCAGAAAAAAATGCAGGTTTCTCAAAAGGGACACCATGGATTGAGACTGCCAATAACGACCTTTCAGTGGAAGCTTCATTAAAAGACAGCACCTCCATTTTTTATCATTATCAAGCTCTTTGCAGGCTGCGAAAAGAATATGATGTAATCACGTATGGAAGCTTTACTTTACTCTTGACAGATGACCCAAAGATTTTTGTCTATGTCCGAGAAGGAAAAGATGAGAAAATCCTAGTGATTAACCACTTTTATGCAGGAGAGGAAGACTTTTCGCTTCCTGATGAGTTATTGCAGGAGGTGGACGAGATGAAGGTTCAAGTCCTGTTATCCAATTATCAGGATGTCCCAGCAGAGATCAAGGGCTTTACGTTGCGTCCATACGAGTCAATCGTTTATCATTTAACCAAACGCTAGTAAATGGGGCGGAGGAAAATGAAAGAGAATAAGTTTCGATTGATTTATGATGAGCTCGCACAACGAATTGAACAAGGTGAATGGCAGGATAAAGGCATCCTCCCGTCAGAGCATGAGCTGTCCTTGATGTATGACACGTCCCGGGAGACGGTGAGAAAGGCATTAAACATTCTTGTGCAAAATGGCTATATCCAAAAAATCCGCGGGAAAGGCTCTGTATTGCTGAATCGAGAGAAAATGCAATTCCCTGTTTCAGGTCTCGTCAGCTTTAAAGAGCTTTCCAAAACGCTTGGCCGGAAAACAGTCACAACTGTTCATGAATTTGGTTTAATAAAACCAGATCAGCATATTCAATCTCAGCTGAAAATAAGTGGGCAGGAGGACGTCTGGGAAGTCATTCGCTCTCGCAATATTAGCAGGGAAGAAGTCATTTTAGATAAGGATTACTTTTTGCAAAAACATGTGCAGGCGTTGTCTAAGGACATTTGTGAAGGGTCGATCTACGAATATATTGAAGGAGAACTCGGTGTATCGATTAGCTACGCCCAAAAGGAATTTGTAGTGGAGCCATGTACAGAAGAGGATGTCCAGTATCTTGATTTGAACGGGTTTGACCATGTGGTGGTGGTGAAGAATTATGTGTTCTTGGAGGATACGAGTTTATTTCAATACACAGAAAGTCGTCACCGATTAGATCGTTTCAGGTTTGTCGATTTTGCAAGGAGAGAAAAAATGGACAGAGCATAGGGCTCTGTCCATTTTTTAGGATGACACTTTGTTTCTTGTGCGCTTACGCTGGTAGTAATAAAGGATACCCCCTGAGGAGAGCATGAGTAAGCCAATCAATGCAGCCGTATACATCATTGTTGCCGTATTCGGTAGTGTACCGCCTAGAAGGCCGGTTCCATCTTGGTTTGAATCCGTTCCGTCTGGGGCTGATGTACCGGCGTCTTCACCTGTTTGATCTGGGAAAGTTCCAACTGCTTCACTTTGATTGAGCACCGTGTATTCACTAAAGTGTTTGGTTTCACCTGTTACGACCCCGCTTTCAAACGTACCGTTACTCGTTTGAGAGAAGCGATTTTTCTCTCGATCGACATAATAGACGGCAGGCTTCTTCGCTTTTTCTGGCTCATCTAATGTAAAAGAGAGTGTGACAGGATCTTTAAAGGTAGACACACTTTTCTGATCTTGTTTGATTTGGAAATCGTATGTGCCGGTTAAGGTGTTTTTCACCTTGCCTGTTTTCGCCATCTGTATATCCGCACTTTTCTCTGACAAATTGGAAAGCGGTAATTCTAATCCCACTTTGTCATGATAGATGGTGACGTTTGGATCTTGCTCTCTTTTCTTCAACTCGGTTACTTGTGCTTTGGATAGAGACAATTGAACGTTTTTCGCTTCGGTCGCTTTGTCTAAATAGAGCAATGCTTTATTCGTGTGCTGTACATACGTTTGGAATTTCTCATCATCTTGGATGTCATAGTCTCCTTTTCCTTTTGCACGAGGAAGGAACACTTCTTTCACTCGATGGTCGATGACAGGAGAAATATGACCGTCCGCTTTTTCAATTTGCTCTTTAAAAAGTTCATAGTCAACGTAGCCTAAGTCTTCTCCATATGACGCTTCTGTAAAGACGCTGTAGCCGTCACCGCCTGTGCCAATAAACGCGTTTGTCGCAACGCGGTATGTTTTCTGATCATCAATGTCAGACAGGTTGCCGTCTTGATCTTTGAGTTTGACATCAATCAGTCTGTTGCCAGCCGGTTTACTGAGTGTAAATGTAAATTCAATGCCAGCCACATGAGGGAATGCGCCTCCACCTTCCTCAATGCCTGATAACCCTTGTTCGAGCGCTTTTTTAATTTGACTGCCCTTTAAGTCTGCTACATAAAGCGTGTTTCCAAAAGGCATGACCGTCAAAATATCACCTAATCTGATATCTCCTTTTTCAATGCTTTCTCGAATACCGCCGCCATTTGTAATGGAAAGGTCAGCACCAGCAGATTCTTGCGCTTTCTCCAGCATGCCGTCGGCGATAAAGTTCCCAAGATTCGTTTCCTTTGCACGGACGTGCTCACGTTGACCGTCTAAAAGGACATCGGTATAGCCGACTTTTTCTGTTTTTAAATCTTGTATATCTGCCTTAAACTGATCGAGGATGGACTTTGCGTTCGCATCTTCTTTTACAGAGTCATCGATGGCGATGAGGTCAAAAGAAGATTCTTTTGTCTGTACGACCCCTTTTTGATCAAAGGCCACGTCCACTTTTCCTAAAAATTGTCCGTAGTCTTTCACTTGAGCCACAATTGTCGGCTCTTTCTTGTTGACGACCTTTAATTTTTCAACAAGGGTATGAGTGTGACCACCAATGATCAAATCAATGCCGTCTACTTTTTGAGCAAGCTCAAGATCACGGTTATAGCCAATGTGTGTTATAGCAATGATTTTATTAATTTTTTCTTCTGTTTGAATGGCGTTGACGGTTTCTTTTGCTTTCTTGTATGCATCTTTAAATTGAATGTTTGGACCGCTACTGGATGTAATGGCCGTGTCTTCAGTTGTTAAGCCGAATACGGCTACCTTTTCGCCGTTTACATCAAGCAGGATATAAGGATAAATCCCTGCTTCCTTTTTCTCACCCGCTTTAAACGTGGCTGGTTTTTTCACTAGATCTCTTAACTGTTTTTCCTTAGAGACATCAACGTTTGATGACACAATTGGGAAGTAGGGCTTTTCAAATTGATGACGGTTACTAGCGTCTACGTCCGATGCATCTCCTGTCAGGAATTGACGAAGGGTAGTTGGACCTTTGTCGAATTCATGATTACCAAACGTCATGGCATCGTACTTCATCAAGTTCATTAGCTTTAGATCAGCAAGTCCGTGCCATTTTGTGAAGTATAGGTCACCAGAGAAGACATCCCCAGCGTCTAATAAAATATTGTTCTCACTTTGTGCACGAACTTCTTTGATTTTGGTTGCGCGTTTTGCTGCATCATCAAGGTGGGCATGTGTATCGTTTGTATGCATGACCGTTAAATGCCAATTGTCTGCTGCAGGCGGTTCTGTTGTACCATCGTCTTTAAATGCTAGCTTGTACACACCAAGTCCGTCCGTGCTGGCATTACGAACAAAGTCTACGCTGCTTGATTTCTCTGCGAACGGTTTTGCAAGCAGAGAAGATTCAAAGGTGACTGTTGCGCCTTTTACTGGTGCAATGGACCAGTTTTGATCCGCGCTTGGGTTAATGGTTTTTTGTTCGATAATATAATCCATCAGCACTTCACGGTTCTCATCTGCAGAGGCAAATACCACTTTATCTTGCGTCAGATGCGGGAAGCCTCCGCCGCCAGAAGCACGATAGTTATTCGTCACGACTAAAAATTCTTGACTGTCAGTGACTGGTTTGCCATTGTAAGACAGGTTTTTGATACGGCTCGCATTCGCATTTACAAGTGTTCCTGTTGTGCTATATTTTGCAGGCTGGGTCACATCCACTTGATAAGTAACATCATCGATCACATCAAAGTTATACGAGCGATATTCTTCGTTCAAAATAGACTGTTCGTTTGAATGGTTGGGTTTGATTTGATTAAATTGTCCAGCAGACATTTCTAACCAATCTTTCACTTCACTGCCTTTGAGTTTCATAATCTGTACGGTGTTATCGTAAAGATAGAGATCGCCAATATTTTTTATCGCTAAATCTCCTTTTGCGATGTTTGTATAATAATTTACACCATTTCGGCCGCCGGCTTTAAATGGCGCACCCGCTGATAAAATGGGCAAGTTTTTATACGCAGTGTCCTTTATTTTTTCTTTTGCATACCACTTTTGTGCATCAGTCACAATTTGAATTGAAGGGTCATCCATCACTTGAGCAAAAAAGCTGTTAATGTCTGCTTCCGTTTTTCCAACAGGCTTTCTGACGTAATCAACCGTTTTTTGGTGAGTGGTTTGAATGGCATCTTTCACTGTGCTGTTTTGAGATGTGACCTGAGCGATAGAATCTATTTTGCTTGTGCCGTTTGTGACCCTCCAGTTGCTGCCGTCAGGCTCTAATGTTAAATCAATCACTCCGAGGTAGCTTCCCCAGTTTTTCGACATGACGACTGGAATGCCGTTGATGGTTCCTTTTGAGACATTGAATTTGTCTACACCGGTATAATCATCGCTTGGGAATGTCCCATGCTGATGGCCAGACACAATGGCATCGATGCCTTTCGTTTTAGTGGCAAGGTCAAAGATCATATTTTCTGATCCTTTAGGTTGAGCTGTTTTTTCAATTCCTGCATGGGCAAGAGCGACAACGATATCTGCGCCCTTAGCCTTCATTTCAGGGATGGTTTCATTGGCGGACTCGACAATGTCTTGTACTTGAACTTGTCCATCTAAATGTTTCTTATCCCATGTCATAATTTGTGGTGGTACGAATCCTATGTAACCGACTTTCACTGTTTGCGATGTTCCGTTTGCATCTTTAAAAGTTTTATCTTGGATCACATAAGGAGTAAATCGATGTTCACCATTTAACTTTTTGACGTTTGCATTGACAATAGGGAAGTCTGCGCCAGCGATGGTACCGTCAAGGAAAGATAATCCATAGTTAAATTCATGATTGCCAATTGTTCCTGCATCATATTTTAGTTGGTTGAGTGTATGAATAATGGGGTGAACCTTTGTTTGATTGATGATGCTGTCTTTCTCATTTTTGTAAATGTATTCTCCAAGAGGGGTTCCTTGAAACAGGTCTCCGTTATCAACAAGGAGTGTATTAGGATTTTGTGAACGGTGTTTTTCAATCAGCTCGGCTGTTTTCGCCAATCCGAATTCATTTGTTTCCTTATCGCTGTAGTAATCGTAGTTCATTATGTTCGCATGAATATCGGTTGTCGCTAAGATGCTGACCTTTACGGCACTGCCTCTTTCTGTTTCTGCATGAATAGGTGCCTCTGGGAGAATGAGACTAATTATCAAAATGGAAGTGAGCAGAATAGACAGTTTTATTTTTTGTTTAGACCGATTTGTTTGCTTCTTCACCTGGTTTCCGCCTTTCTAATTTTTTTGACCACTATATCTATTGTAGAAATGTTTCGTTAACTTTTGAAGTTATTTTTTGCAGATTATTGAAAAGATAACACAAATCATACAAATTACCTTGTTAAGGGAATGTGAATGAGCAGAAATGCTTATTTCATCAGAAGAGGGTTTTCTCATAGGGGTAGGATGTTTGAATTCAACACACCGGTTACGTCCAATTTACAAAAGCATTTATGGACGAAAAAAACATTATTTGCGATCTGCCACGGACCGCAATTGCTCATTACAGAGAAGATGCTAGAAGGAGTAGCGACTGGTTATACATCCATTTAAGTGGATATGGAAAACGTAGGCGCTAAGATTCAAAGATGAAAAACTCGTCGTTAGTCAGGACCAACTTGGACAAGCCATACACAGATGACATTCCGGTATTCAACCGTGAATCTTTAAAACTGCTTGCGAAATAAGCATTAGTTCTTACAACATAAAAAAACCAGTCCCTTAGGAGGCTGGCTTTTTCTGCGCATGATTCAAGGAAAACTGCTCGTAGACTGCAGAGCCGTTCCTTTTACATGATTATTTTCTTAAGCTCTTCAGCTCACTTGCGATGGCTTGCATTTCACTTGGGCTGAATGAAGATTTTTTCATCACCATTTGGTGAAGAAATTCAATATCTTCGTACTTGTCTGGACTGAAGTCATCGGCTTTGATGACTCCAATGTTCAGCATGTTTAACTTTTGCGAAATGTCTTCAATCAGCTGATTGACTTCAGCCGCTTTTTGCTCTGACAAGGGCGGCACGTCCTTTCCTGCATATGTGTCGAATAATATATCTATTTTAACAGAAATGCAAAAGAATAAAAGGAAAATTAAGACGACACGGAGGTGTTTTTCTCCTTTTTCTCTTGCTTGATCTTATCAACGATTCGTTTTGATTCAAATACTACAACCCCTGATAAACCGATGAGGCCAATTAAGTTTGGAATGGCCATAAGCCCATTTAGCATATCTGCCACGCCCCATACAAAGTCATTCTTAAAAACGGCTCCGAAAAAGACAGCAATAACAAACACGATGCGATAATACATGACGTATGAATCTTTCGCCAAATACGTAAAGCATTTTTCTCCATAATACGACCAGCCAATAATGGTCGAATAGGCAAACAAGAGTAAACCGATTGCCACAATGTTTGCACCGATTGGACCAAGGAAATGAGCGAATGATAAAGAGGTTAGCGCATCGCTTTTTTCTGTTAAATACATATCTGCCATCACAATGGTAATGCCAGTAATGGAACAAACAATGATTGTATCAATAAATACTTGTGTCATAGACACGAGAGCTTGACGGGCAGGCATATCTGTTTTGGCGGCAGCTGCTGCAATTGGTGCGGATCCAAGACCAGCTTCATTTGAAAATACTCCACGTGCCACACCCCAGCGAATGACAGTTCCAATCGCACCTCCTGCCACGGCTTGACCAGTAAAGGCATCAGAAAAAATGAGCCCAACTGCGCCTGGAACAAGATCAGCATTCATAAAAAGAATGATGAATCCACAAATGACGTAAAATAAAGCCATGACTGGTACAAAAATAGATGTCACACGGCCAATGCTTTTAATTCCGCCTAAAATGACAAGTGCCGTAAAGGCAGTAATGATGATGCCTGTCACCCATGTTGGAATTTGAAAGGTAGAATTCATGACTCCTGAGATTGAATTAGACTGCACCAGGTTCCCGATCCCAAAGGCAGCACAAGCACCAAAAATAGCAAATAGCAACCCTAACCATTTTTGCTTCAAGCCATGCTCTAAATAGTACATAGGTCCACCAGACATTTCGCCTTTTTCATTTTTGACCCTGTATTTAACGGCAAGAACGGCTTCCGCAAATTTAGTAGCCATCCCAAAAAATGCGGCAAACCACATCCAGAATACAGCACCAGGTCCACCAGCTATCACTGCCGAAGCAACACCTACGATATTCCCTGTGCCAACAGTTGCAGCAAGAGCCGTCATTAACGCTTGAAAATGGGAAATATCCCCTTCTAACGTTTTGTCTTGTTTAGAAAATGCAAGCTTTAAAGAGTAAGGTAGTAATCTAATTTGAATGAAGAGAACGCGAAAGGTGAGGTATATTCCAGTACCAACAATTAAAATCAACAGGGGAGGTCCCCACAAAAAATTGTTCATCGTCGTGACAAACTGCTCAATTATTCCCATCAAATATCCCCCTTTGTTTGTGTAATTCTCCTAAAGTTTCTCCTGTTTTTGTGTAATTTGTCAATGCCAATGAGGGTTTTTCTTGCTAAGTTTCAAAAAAAAAATGGTCTTGATATAATAGAGAAAAGGTAGGAGGAGAGAGAATTGAAGGATGATTCATGCATTATTCGTGGCAATATTTGCAGGTCACCGATGGCAGTTTAGAAAAAGAGTAGAAGATGAGGGGATTAGCGAGTACTTTGTCATTGATTCAGCAGGCATTGGCAGGTGGCAACAAGCATCGAGATGATGTGCCAGATTCTTATTACACTGGGAACTTTGAGGAAGTACAAGATTTAATTGAAAAGGAATTGATCGTTTTTTGACGTATGTTAAGAAAGAGAAAAACCTTTAACTGAAAGGAGATCAGACGAGATGAAAGAGAAAAATCAACTCATGCTTCGAGGAGCTGTTATAGGAGCAGTCTTCGGCATATTGCTGACACTATTTCACCGTCCAACAAGAGTTGCATTAAAGGACAAGTGGAATGACTGCCAGCAAAAGCTGGACGAATACCGCCAGGAGCCAGGCAGAATGTCTGCTTGCGTGAAAGAAAAAATGGAAGAAACAAAGGAGCTAATGCGAACAGTCTCAGATGATTTGTCATTTTTAAATGTACAGGTCAATCAGTTAAAGGAAACAACCCCTAAAGTATTAGAGATTATTGAAGAGACAAAGGATCACTTTCGATCTAAACAGAAAGGTTGATCATTGGAGCTGAGGCGTATGAGTTTTGTTAAAGCGTTAATTGAACGCTTCTTACTACATGAAGGACCGGCGAAATCAGCCGAGCTTGCTTATTTCTTTTTGCTTTCATTATTTCCATTTCTCATCTTCGTGCTCACGCTGGTCGGATATTTGCCGTTGACGTCAAAGGATGTGCTGAGCGTCATTTCTAGTTATGCGCCAGAGGGGGCACTTTCGATGATTGAATCCATAGCAGAAGAGACGCTCAATAGCCGTAACGGCGGATTGTTGTCATTCGGGATTATTGCCGCCCTTTGGTCTGCATCGAACGGCATTAATGCGGTCGTCAGAGCGTTTAACCACGCTTACGAAGTAGAGGAAAATCGTTCCTACATTCTCGTACGTTTAACATCGATCATCTTAACTATTGCGATGGTTCTTACGATTATTTTCGCCTTGATGATTCCTGTTTTTGGAAAAGAGCTTGGTTTATTTGTCGCCGGATTAGTTGGTCAGTCAGATGCGTTTCTCACCATTTGGACAGCTATGAGATGGATTATTAGTCCATTGATTTTACTGATTGTTTTTACATCGTTGTATTATTTTGCCCCTAACATCAGGCTGAAATTGAAATTTGTGCTGCCAGGGGCCATATTTGCGTCTGTCGGATGGATTCTTGTGAGCACGCTGTTCTCATTTTATGTAGGCGAGTTTGCCAACTATAGTGCGATGTATGGTAGCATTGGGGGGATTATTATTTTAATGATTTGGTTTTATTTAACCGGCATCATGATTATTCTCGGTGGCGAGCTAAATGCACTTTTACATAAGCGTAAAATCGTACCAGGAAAGCTATAAAGAAAACAGGGCATCCTAAAGAAGAACGACTTGTTCAATCTTGATGGATGGGGGAATCACATATGTCCAAACAATCGAAAAAAGGCGGAAGCAGTACAAAACAAAACAAAGGCCATCAGCCAAAGCACAAAACAAGCGGAAGTGCGAACGGCCAGAATGGGTATCATTAGATGAAAGAAAACTCCTCTGCACAGAAGGCAGGGGAGTTTTTTTGATTCAGCATCCACCGCCTTAAAACAAAATCTGTATCAAGTGCTGGAACATAACGAGGATTGAGCTGAAATCAAGCTTTTTTGCTACATATTCACTCCCAATATGCCAACAGGACAAAAAATTTCAAATCCATCTACTTCTACTTCATGAGCAAATGTTTTTGTCATATATTCACTGTTTTGGTACGATGCCTTGGCCTTGTGCAGATTGATCAATCCAGTAACCGTTGGAAGGTCATGCGGAACGCTTCTATGTTTCTACAGTGATAACTCACGGGAGCCACTCTCCTAAGTGAGTCTTATTCTAGCTCATTGTAGAATCTCCAATTTCAATTCATTTGTGATATTCTACGTAAACAAGCAATCGTTCCCTATTTTAATGACCTTCAAGCACTTCCGCCGTTCTCCCAAATCGAACACAGAAAAACACGAATAAAATAACGAGGCTGACAAGGTAAAGTAAATTCACACCCTCAAACGTTTGAACAAAAAATCCTCCAAGAACCGGACCAAGAATACTCCCTGCACTAAACGCCATACCGCACATCAAATTCCCAGCAGGAAGTAGATGCTTTGGCAATAAGTCGGTCATATAACTAATCCCAAGTGAGAATGTAGAGCCTACAGCCATTCCGGCAATAAAGAAACAGATCGCAACAGCCAAAACGGATTGAATGAATATACCTGCCAAAAGGAAAAAGATTGATCCGGCGAGTGTGACACATAAAATAATCCGCCGTCTGCCAAACCGGTCGCTGAGCATCCCGAGAGGAAGCTGAAAGACAATACTCCCAATCGCAAACGCAGGTAAAATAAACGCAACAGCCTCTACGGTCACTCCGCTCCTTAGTGCATATACAGGGAAGTTACTATTGAGCGTCGTTTCTAAAAAGCCATAGCAAAAAGGCATCATAAAGGCCACCCAGCCAAATTGAAAGGCTTTTTTGAAGCGCTTTAAACTGTTTGATTGATCTGACGTCTGAACCTCTCCTGTATCTGGATATGTATTTTTTAAAACAAAGACAAGTAGCCAAATACATAAACTAACAGCACCAGACACAATAAAAGGCAAGGATGGATTGATCTCAATAAGTGGTGTTAAAAAAGGTCCAGCAGCAAAACCGAGTCCAAAGGATAACCCATACAATGAAATATTTCGCCCGCGATTTCTCGATGACGAAGCATAAGTCACCCACGTCTGTGTAGAGAAATGCAGCATATGATCACCGATCCCGATCATGAGCCGCAGAAAGAACCAGACGACATAAGATTCGATAAAGACAAAGCTAAACAGGCTTAAAAAGACAGCAGCGCCTCCAATCACAATTAACGGCTTAAAGCCAAACCGACGAAGCGGCGCTTCCATAAAAGGGGACACAAGCAGCACGCCGAGATATAAGCCTGTGGCATGCAGTCCGTTTAACGTAGGGGGTGTGCCAGCATGTTCGAAAATAATGGAAATGACAGGCAGTAACGCTCCCTGTGAAAAACCGGATACAGATACGAGTAAAATTAAAATCATAAAGTGAATTCTCGACATAAGAAGCTCCTTACAAGTTCATGCTTTCATCGTACAATGGAACAATAGGGGTTTCAATAGAAAGGTGGAAAAGGAATGAAGCTGATATATGAAAATGATCGATGGGTGGCAAATGCCGATAACGGGCAACTACATATTTCAGGAAAAGAAGAAGCGGGATACCGGCCAAATCAATTGTTCGTCTCAGCCATTGCAGGCTGTTTTGGAGAAATGTTCATTCATGTATGCAGAAAAAAACAAATATCCTATCAAGGGCTGACCATCACACCTGAAACGACAAGAGAAGGGGCGGCAAACAAAATCTCCAGAATCCACTTACGTATGATCTTTGAAAGCCTTAATACATCTGATGAACAAATAGAAAAAGTGAAGAAGCTTGCGATGAAACATTGTTCCATGGTGCAATCCGTAAAAGGAAGTATCGACATGACCATATCACACGAACGAATCTAAATGTATATGATGCCGGCACTCACGAAAGAATAACAGTCAGACATGATGTAAAGGAGAATGGCTGTATGAATCGTTTGTTTCTTGTGATTGTCGCGATCGGTGTTCCTCTTTCTGTGATTGGTAGCTTTCTTCATTTCCCGCAAGCCGTCATGTTCGTCATATATTGTATCGCCATTATTGGTCTTGCTAGTTTTATGGGAAGGGCCACAGAAAGCCTCGCCATCATTGCTGGACCAAGAATCGGTGGACTATTAAACGCTACATTTGGAAATGCAGTAGAGTTAATTATTTCATTTTTTGCATTAAAGCAAGGGCTGACTGCCATCGTCCTTGCTTCATTAACCGGCTCTGTCCTCGGGAATTTACTGCTTGTGGCGGGGCTGTCTTTTTTCGTTGGCGGGTTAAAATTTAAACGGCAAGAGTTCAGTGTCCACGATGCAAGTCATAACTCTGGCTTGCTCATGTTTGCCATCATTGTGGCGTTTGTCATTCCCGAAGTGTTTTCTGTGGAGATGGCAGAGAAGAGACAATTTGTTTTAAGTATTGGAATTAGCATTGTGATGATTTTGCTTTATCTCGCAGCGCTTTATTTCAAATTGGTCAGTCACCGCGGTGTCTACGTCACCAAGCAGGAGAGCATGAGCGGTGAATCAGAAGCGGAAGGAGAAACGCCCGAATGGTCCGGGAAGTTCGCCACAGTGATTTTACTCCTTGCGACCATTGCGGTTGCGTATATTTCAGAGCGGCTCGTTCATACATTTGACACGGTAGGAGAACAGTTCGGCTGGAGTGAGCTGTTTATCGGGGTCATCATTGTCGCTATCGTCGGAAATGCAGCGGAACATGCCTCTGCTGTCATCATGGCATATAAAAACAAAATGGATCTGGCGGTTGAAATTGCCTTTGGCTCCACGCTTCAGGTCGCCATGATGGTTGCGCCCATCCTTGTGATCAGCTCTCTTTTTTTCGACAAGCAGATGCCGCTGATTTTTTCTTTGCCAGAACTGATTGCAATGGCATCCTCTGTTTTACTGACGGTCATTATCTCGAATGATGGTGATACGAACTGGTTTGAAGGCGCAACATTACTCGCTGCTTATTTTATTATAGCAATTGGATTTTTCCTTTTATAATCTTTTGTGGATAAGGGACGTCTTTGCGGAAAATACTATGAAAAAATGAATGAGAAAGAGTGATGATATGAAAAAGATGCCCCGCATCATGTTTGTAGTTCTCTTATCCTTAAGTTTTCTATACAGCTTTCCTGCAGAGGCGGCAAAGCCGTTTAAGGTACCATCTTCTGTCGCCAGTATCTCAAAGGAAAATACGTATCCGAACGCATCACAGGATCAGCCACTGCTCCAGCCGAGTGAGCTGACAGCCGAATTATTTAAAACAACGAATGTACCGATTGAAAATACGCATTTGATTAAAATGCTGAATGAATCCAGTGTCTCAGGTACTCCGCTTGCTGTTGGATACCGGGCGACCATTTTCCTCGGAAGGTGGGCACTAAGCTACGAATCAAACGAAACAGTCGCCAACTGGGAATACAAAAAAGTGAACACCAATCACATTGATAACAGAGGAGGCAACAAAATAGCCATTGGAAAATATGTCCAAAACCAGCAAGTAAAAGTGAGCGGTGGACTTACAGCGAAAGTACCAAACCCAGAAGATGTGAAATCATTGATGATGCAAAAAGCCATTCAAAAAACAAAGCTGCCCCTAGCGTTTGACACAGTGATTGGCGCAGGAACAAAACGAGATCAGTCATACCATGTGTCCCCGAAAAAAGCAGCATCCTTGCATGCCTACGCTCCAGCCATTAATGAAAAAGGGAAGGTCACATACGGTGAAGTGTACCTTGTGCTAAAAGGAAATAAACGAAAACTCGTCGTGAAAAACGTGACCTCACAAGGAATTGGCGCATGGATTCCTGTTCAGGATCACCTAACGTTTGGGTTTCAAGGGATGAATTAACATAGTAAAACCCCCTCTTTCACTATAGAAGAGGGGGTTTCAGCTTGTAGACAAAGTCTACAAGCTTTTTTGTATAATAAGGGTAATAACACAATTCTGCGGGGGATGAACATGTTATCGAAACGTGAAGAAGAGAGAAGAAATCAATTAGAAGTAGTGGCTTT